>NZ_JAAIUZ010000002.1:0-114645 GCF_010894375.1 Stenotrophomonas sp. B1-1
GCACCGACGCGTTGCTGTGGTAGGTGCCAACCTTGGTTGGCACTGTGTCGACCAAGGTCGACACCTACCAGAGCGGAAGCAGGGCGCAATCGTTAAATGTGCCGCACCGGCGCACCGAAGCGGTTGCCGCCCGCTGTACCTGGCAGCAGCAGGAACACCAGCAGGGCCAGACTCGCGAACGGCACCAGAGCCAGCAGCAACCACCAGCCCGAACGATCGGTGTCGTGCAGGCGGCGCACGGTCAGGGCCAGACAGGGCACCACAACGGCCAGCCACGTCACCAGGCTCAAGCCGATCGACACCAGCGCCAGACCCTGCGAGCCAGAGTGGCCAGCGTACAGGCTCAGGATGTAGCTCGGAATCGAAACGATCACCACGAACAACTGGAACCACCAGTACTCGCTGCGGCTGGCGCGGCCACTGAACTGTGCATAGCGCTTCAGTGGAATCATCATCTTGTGCATCTACTACTCTCTCTAAGTGGGTGGAAGAAACTCCACCATGGGTGGGGCCAGATCCCTTTGCCCTTGGCAAAGGGCTCTGACCCAAGAAGCGGCCGCAGAAGCATCGCTGCGTCAGCGAGCCACGCTCGCCTGCTGCTCACGCGGCGCGCCGTAGTCATCCAGCCAGGTGAAGGTCACCGACGCGGGCATCGCCGCACCCTGCGGCAGCGCGAAGTGCGCGCTCTGCCCCGGCGCGATCATGTCCACCTCCACGCGGCGGCCATCGGCCAGCGTCAGCGTGCTCAGCGTCACGTGGTAGGCGCTGGGGTTGTGCACCTGCAGGGCCTGCGCGTCACCTCGCCATTGCAACTGTGCGGCCGCATCGCGCGCGCTGCCGGGCAGGCCGGCGGGACGATGGAACAGCTTCACCCGCGTGCGCACGGCGAACTGCAACAGATTCTTGTCGGCGGCATTGGCCGGCTTCGGCGGAATGTCCAGCAGATTGAAATAGAACACCGATTCACGGTCGGTCGGCAGCGGTGCCTCCGATGGACGCGGCGCGTAGGTGATGCGATAGGCCTGGCCCTGTTTGGACTGCAGCAGGCGCGGCTCCGCCGGCGTCAGCCGGAACGGCGTGCGCACGTCTTCCGGGCGCGACTGTGCGTTGCCGTCGTCAATCCAGACCTGGGTCATGGCCGGCAGCTCACCTACATTGCTGGCGCGCACGGTGGTATCGCGGCCCTTGCCGGCGTCGTGCACGATGCGCGTGCCCTGCAGCGTGACGGCCGCCGTAGCGGGCAGTGCAACCGCCATCGCCAGCAATGCGCACAGCCACGTCGATGCGTGGTGCTTCATGGGGAAACCTCTTGATGAAGGTGGCCGCCCGGCGCGTCCGTGCGCCGGGCGGTCAGGGGCCTACTTGTAGAGCACCACGAAATCGCCAGAGGCATTCGCGGTACCCTGCGTTGCGTTCTGGCCCGGCGAGGCGTACCACGCGCTGTAGTCCAGCTGGCCGCTGCCACCGGCAGCGATGGTGACCCACTGGGTCGGGTCATCACCGATCTTCTGGTGGTTACCGGCGCCGTCGTACAGGGCCACGCCCACGTTGGTGGCGCCGGATGCGGCCGTCAGTGCCAGGTTGCCGGTGCTGCCATCGGGGGTGCCACCGAAGCGCACACCCACGTCCTGTTCGGCGCCCGAACCGGTGCAGTCCAGGGCAATGGTGAAGTTCTTCTGGCCGGCGCGCGTGTTAGCGTTGACCGAGGCCAGATCGACCTGGCCCATCGGTACGGTGATGGTGCCGCCAGCGGAGCCGACCGAGCAGGTCGACGCCATCAGCTCACCGGTGATTTCCAGCGATTCGGCATGCACGGCCGGTGCAGCGGCGGCAAGCAGGGACAGGGACAGCAGGCGAAATTTCAGGGACATGGAGCGTTCTCGCAGGAGTCAGGGGAAATGCATGAAGCGCCAGGTGGCGATCAGCGGCGGCAAGTCTCGCGATCGTTGCGGTGGATCGGAATGCAATTACTTGTAAATGACAACGTTGCCGCAGCGTGCGCACCGCACGCTGCGATGCGCGGTCAATCTGCAACGATTTGCATGTTGTTCCGTCCAGCGCCCCTCTAGTCTGCAGCGCCCCATCCGTCCCCTTCGGTCCCGATGATGTCGCTCGTCTCCCACCTCCCGTCGCAACGACGCGCGTGTGCGCTCGGCACACTGGCGCACGCCGTTTCGGTCTGCCTGTTGGCAGGAGCAGCGCTGCCCGCGTCTGCCCGCTCCGGCGCGCCGGAATTCAGCGAAGGCTTCCTGCTCGGCGGCGAAGCCATCGACATGGCGCGGTACGCCAACGGCAATCCACTGCCCGCTGGCGACTACGCGGTGGATGTACACGTCAACGGCCAGTTCCTGCGCAGCCAGGACATCGCCTTCGCCATCGGCCAGGACCCGCATGTGGCGGTGCCGTGCATCCCGGTGTCGCTGGTTCGCCTGCTGCCGCTGAAGCCGGAGTACCTTGATGCGCTGCCCGGCGATGCTGCGGCCTGCGTTGATCTTCCAGAACGTGTGGAGGGCGCCCGTGTCGCCTTCGACAGCGGAACGCTGGAATTGTCGATCAGCCTGCCGCAGGCGGCGCAGGCTAGTACCGCGCGCGGCTTCGTGGCGCCGGAACTGCGTGATGACGGCATCACCGCCGCGTTCGTGAACTACAGCGGCAACCACTACCGCAGCCAGGGGCGTGACAGTTCCTATCTGGGACTGAATGCAGGCGTCAACGCCGGCGCCTGGCGGTTGCGCCATCGCGCTTCGTTTACCCACAGCGAGCGCGGTTCGAACTACAACGTCATCAGCAGCCACGTGCAGCGCGACATTCCGGCCTGGAACAGCCAGCTGCTGCTGGGCCAGGGCAATACCGGTGGCGAACTGTTCGACAGCGTGGCCTTCACCGGTGTACGCGTGGCCAGCGATGACCGCATGCTGCCCGATTCGCTGCGTGGCTACGCACCGAAGGTACAGGGCATCGCCGAAGGCGCGGCACGCGTCACCATCCGCCAGAACGGCAACATCATCCACGAAAGCAACGTGGCGCCCGGACCGTTCTCCATTGAGGATCTGTATCCGACCAGTTTCAGCGGCGACCTGGAGGTCACGGTCACCGAGGCCGATGGCCGCGAGCAACGCTTCAACGTGAACTTCTCTGCAGTGCCGCAGGCGCTGCGCGCAGGTGCTTCGCGCTTCGCGTTCACCACAGGCGAGCTGCGCGACAACCAGCGCACCCTGCAGCCGCTGCGCTTTGCCGAGGGCACCTACGCACGTGGCATCAGCAATGGTCTTACCCTGCTGGGTGGTGCGCAGGTTGGTCAGCGCTACCAGTCGCTGCTGTCGGGCGCAGCCATCAATACCCGTATCGGCGCCTTCGGCGTGGACGTCACCCACTCGCGTGCCAACCTGGCGGCCGGCGAACGCATGTCCGGCAACAGCTTCCGGGTGAACTACCAGCGTTACGTGCAGGCCACCGGCACCAACTTCGGCTTGGCTGCCTACCGCTACAGTACGCGCGACTTCCTCAGCCTGAACGATACGGCGCGCGTGCTCGGCGGCGGCGCGGTAGACGAATGGGGTTACGGCTTCCGTGCACGCGAGCGCTACCAGCTGAACTTCTCGCAGAAACTGGGCGAACGCGCCACCCTGCACCTCAGTGGCGGCCAGGTGGCCTACTGGGACAGCAGCCGCAGCCGCAACGACCTGCAGCTGAGCGTGCAGACCAGCACGCGACGGGTGAACTACGGCCTGTCGGCACTGCGCTACCAGCAAGGCGATGGGCGCCAGGACACCCGCTACGCATTCACCCTGAGCGTGCCGCTGGGCCGCACCCACCATGCGCCACGCTTGAGCACGCAGCTCAGCCACGCCGGCAGTGGTGACCAGGCACAGGCCACGCTGACCGGCAACCTGGGTGAATCGCGCGCGCTCAGCTACACGCTGTCCACCACCCAAGGCAGCGGCCAGGGCAGTCACAGTGCATACGCCGCATGGCAGGGCGGGCGCGGCCACGTCGATGCCGGCTACAGCCGCGTAGGCAACTACAGCAGCCTGTCCTTGGGCGCTTCGGGCAGCGTGGTACTGCACGGCGGCGGCATCAACCTCGGTGCACCGGTCGGCGATGGCTTCGCGCTGGTGCAGGCATCGGGTGCGCAGGGCGCACGCGTGGGCAGCAGCCATGGCGTGCGCGTGGCCAGCAATGGTTACGCCCTGGTGCCGCACATCAGCCCGTACCGCTGGAACACGCTGGACCTGGACCCGTCTGGTCTGCCGATGGAGGTGGAACTGCTGCAGACCTCCCAGCGCGTCGCGCCGACCGCCGGCGGCATCGTGCGCGTACCGTTCGAGGTGCGACGTGAGCGCACGCTTTTCATCGATGCCACCGATGCGTTGGGCCAGCCGCTGCCATTCGCCGCTCAGGTACACAGCGAAGACGGTCGTGCGCTGGGTGCGGTCGGGCAAGGCGGGGTGATCCAGTTGCGTGGCGCACAGGATACAGGTGCGCTGATTGTCGACCCCGAAGGCACGGCGCGCTGCCGTATCGAATACCGCATGCCCGACGCCCCGGACGCCTACGGGCTGTCGTGGAACGTGGGGGTATGCGTTCCACAGCGTCTGGCGGCTGCCAGCGCTGCCCTATGAGACCCCAGTCAGGAGAACTCCATGAAAGCGTCCTTGCTTCCCGTTGTCTTCGCGATCACTGCAGGCGTACTGCCTGGCGCTGCCTTCGCTGATTCGACCACCCTGACCATCAGCGGCCGCGTGCTGCCGGGCACCTGCACACTGGCGGCGCCGCCGATCGCACTGGATCCCATCAAGGCCGATGAGCTGGTGGTCGGTGACAACGGGCTGAAAGCCAGCGCGTTGAACTTCACCGGCTGCGTGGGGGTGAGCAAGGCGGTGCTGTCGTTCAGTGGCACTGCGGCCGATGGCGATGCGCAGCGTTGGAAGAACACTGCCAGCACGGACCCGGCGGCAGGCGTGAGCGTGGCGCTGCTGGCCGGTGCCAGCGGCAATACCTACCTGAAGCACGGCGACACCGGTATCGAAGTGCCGGTCACCGGCGCCACCGCCAGCTACCCGCTGCGCGCCGGCTACTACGCCGCCGCACTGACCGGCCTGCAGGCCGGTGAAGTGCGCAGCGAAATCACCGTCACCGCCTACTACGAATAAACGCACGCACCGCATCGTAGAGTCGAGCTTGCTCGACTACCGTTCGCGCCACGCCTCTGTAGAGTCGAGCTTGCTCGACTGTCTTTGGCGATATCAGTCGAGCAAGCTCGACTCTACAACGCGCTGTGCAACTGCACGTCCACATACTCGGCCAACCCCCGGCACGCCAGCAGCAACCCCTCGCGCGCACCGTCGCCCATCTGCTGGCCGACCTCGCCATCCACGCGTACGCGTTCGGTGGCGTGCAACAGCTCCAACAGAAACGTCAGCCCGCCGGTAGCGCGATCAATGCGTGCCAGCGCCAGCCGCTGCCCCGGCGTGCAGCCCCGCCCCGGCCATGGCCGGCCATCGGCGGCATCGCCCTGGCGGATCTGCTGCAGGCAGGCCTGCAGGGTGACCACCCCGGGTGCCGGGCGTTCCTGCAGGCAGACAAAGGTGTTTTCCAGCGTCGTGGCCAGGTCTTCGGGCAGGCGTGTAGCGGCCTCGCCCAGCGTGGCGAACAGGTGCGGATACTTCGATGCAGTCATGGCGGCGTCCTCGAGTGCAAGGCAGGGGCCGCCCCTGCAGCAGTGCAAGGGCGGCGGACGGTGCGTGGCTCCAATACCGGGGACAGCTTGTTCCGGTGGGCACAGGGGCCCTCCACGCACCGCCCGCCAAAGACGCACAGACGGATTGCCAGCCGGCGCCGCTGAACAGGAAAGGCGACGCCGACTGGCAAGCGTAAACAACAAGCTGTCCTACGGGATTGGAGTCCCGTGCCACCCGTTGTCGGTGGCACCTCATCATGCGCATGAAAGCGCTGCGCCACCCATCAGAAAAGTTTGAAAGTCGAAAACGCGCGAATCGAGGGTCGTCCGTCGGTGCTTCGCTATCGACTGGCCGATTGCGTCATTGCGCGCCGCTGTCGTCCGCCGCGAACGCACGCGCGTCTGCCGTTCGCGGTACCCGTAGAGTCGAGCTTGCTCGACTGCCGTTCGCGATATCGGACAAGTCGAGCAAGCTCGACTCTACAACGCAGAAAAGCTTGAAAATCGAAAGCGAATTGCAGCCATCTGCAACGATTCCGATAGTCAACGAATGGATGTTCTTTCACGATGCCTGCATCGTCCAGGGAGAAGGCCATGGTTCGTTCATTCGCATGCGTTTGTGTGCTCCTTGCTGGCGTTTTCGCTGCCGCGCCGGTCATGGCTGGCGATTCGCCCATCGATGCAGTGCAGCTGGGCGATGTTCGGGCCGCTGCCCTGTTCGTCCCACGTGCGCAAGACCGTCGCGGCACACTCACCCTGGAAGACGGACGCAATGCATGGATACGCGGGGCCGCTCAACGCACCGACGCGCATGGCAACAGCACGCTGCTGCAGATGGGGACCGATGTGGTGCAATCGAGCCATGTGCTGCTGGGCGTGATCGTGGGGAGTAGTCGCACCGATGGCCGTGCGGCTTCCACGGTGTCCGGCCAGCCCGTGAGGGCGCGCGTGCACGGAACGGCGGTCGGCGTATACGGCACCTGGTTGCAACAGATCGGTTGGGGCGGCTGGCGCCTATCTCGATGCGAGCCTGCAGGCAGGGCAGTTCCGCAGCCATGTGGACTGCACCATCCTGCAAGAAGCGGCCCACCACTCGCGGCTATGGCTGGCGTCGCTGGAAGGCGGTTACACATTCGCCTGGCGCAGTGGCGCGTGTTGGCCCTTGCAGCTGCAGCCGCAGGTGCTGTTGCGCCATGCTGATGGCGTGGAGTTGGGCGCGGGTATGCGTGTTTCCATCTGGCATGAGGGCCGGCGCAGCCTGCTGCGACCGTATGCAGCCATGCGCGGGTTGAGCGGCGGCATGCACCCTGCACAGAAGGGGCCCGGGCTTGAACTGCAGGCCGGGGCCGACCTGCAATGGGGTGTGCGCTGGGGTGCCTGGGCGGGGCTGAACGCGCACCGCGATGGCGCGGGACAGCTTGAGCTGTCGGCACAGCTGGGCCTGCGCATGGCCTGGTAACGGCTGCGCGGCGGTTCCAGCCGAATCGCAACCAATTGCATGGTGTGGCCATGAAGGGCCCGGCAGTATGTGCACCCTTTCTCTCGCCATGGAGCCGCCATATATGGTGCTTCTCATTTCACGCGTGCAATCACGCTGGCCGGACTGACGTCGTTCGGCTTTGCCGCGCACGCGGTGTGTGTGCCGGATGTTCCCGGCGTGAGGTACGCACAGACCGTGCCGGTGCGCTTCGTACAGGAGCCGGATGTACTGTTGCACCAAGCAGGCAGTTCCCCAATCACCCTGCACTGCGATGCGAGCGAGGACGTTGTCGTGGCACCACGATTGCTGGGCCTGAGGTATGTGCGCGACGTCGATGGCTGGCCGGCGTTCGAGATCAGCCCGGATTCGCCTCTAGTGCAGCTTCTGCTTGATGCCATGCCACTGGACGACAGCGAGGGCGTGGAGCCTGCGCCGATCGATCCGTTGAATGACTTCGCGCATCCGATCTCAGGTGGTACAGGGGGATCGAAATTCAGTTTCATCCTCAGCTTCTACTCCCGTGGTGGTCCGATGCGCCCACAGACGCAGCGCGCGCTTGGCTCAGTACAGATCCAGGGCAGCGGTGGCATGGGCGAGTTCCAGTTCGAAATAGGCTACGAGTTCCAGGGCACTACCTGCGCGTTGCTGGACGCCAGCCCTGTGCTCGATCCGATCAGTGCCGATGCGCTGGATGTCAACGGCACCGGTGGCGAAAAGGAGTTCGCCGTGCAGATGGATTGTGGTGTGCCGGGTCGCGCGGTATCGCTGGAGATCTACGACGCCAGTGATCGCAGCAACAGCAGCAACATTCTGGCGCCTGCCGCCGGTTCCAGCGCGCAGGGTGTCGGCCTGCAGGTGCTGCACAACGGCCTGACGCTGCCGATGGGTCGGGTCTGGGCGCATACCGATTCCACTGGGGCCAGCGAACGCATTCCGTTTACCGCACGCTATATCGGCCTGCCCAGTGAGCCGCTGCTGGCGGGGGATATTGTTGGGCAGGCGGTGCTGGTGGCGAACTACTACTGAGCGGAAGGCGGGTGTTGCGTTCGCACCTGCGCAGATGCCGATCGACACCGCAGGCAGCTCGATCCCGTAGAGTCGAGCTTGCTCGACTGCTCTTCCTGTAGAGCCGAGCCATGCTCGGCCGGTCTTGAAACAGTCGAGCAAGCTCGACGCTACAGTCCACGCGCGGTTACACCGCCTGCACCTGCACCTGCACCTGCACATCCACACATTCAGACAGCCCTCGGAAGGCCAGCAGCAGTCCTTCGCGCTCCCCATTGCCCATCGACTGGCTGACCTCATTACGGGAGGTCTATCCCGCTGGCAGCGCCATGCCGGGGGGTGGGAATGCCATCCGGGTCCAGCGCGGCTTCGATCGCACGCATCGTCGCCGCCATGGGCGATGCCAATGCCCCGTGAGGCCGTGCCGTCTGCTGGCGCCTGCGGCTGGTTCCGGTCTGTTCCCTGCGCATGAACGAGGCAGGCGGGGTCAGAGCCCTTTGGGTCAGGGCCGGCTGCTTCCCGATGTTGCTGGCGCGCACGGTCACGTCGCGGCCCCTGCTGGCATCGCGCACGATGTGCGTGTCCTGCAGCGTCACCGCGGCTGATGCCGGCAGCAGGGCCGCCGCAAGCACCCGTGCACGCATCCCCGTCGCAGCGCGGAAAATCATGGTTCACCTCATCCAGGGAGGCAGGTGCGGCGTCCCTGCATGCACCCGCCGGAACGGCTTACTCATAAAGCACCACGAAGTCGCCCGACGCGTTGGCAGGCAACGGCGGCAAGTGTCGACACCGCCGTGTCGCGCCGAAATCGAAATGGCTGCAGTTGCCACCGAATGGCCCTGGTTTGAACGCTTTTCGATGTGCGTTCCTGCCCCGACGACCTAGCCTTTTGCTTTACCGGAACCGACCCGGCCAACACCGCCACCGCGCGCATCGTGTTGCACACGCAGGGGCATTCTGCACGGCCCTCGGCTGTCCGCACTGCTGAAACGTCGGCCTGTCTTTCCGCTTTTCCCAATGCGTGGCCCCGACACATCCTTCCCATCAACAAGGAACCCCGATGTCCCTCTCCATGTTTCGCACGTTCGCTCTCCTGGGCGCGGCCAGCGTCGTACCGGCCGCACTGGCCGACACCGCCACCCTCACCATCAGCGGCCGCGTACTGTCGGGCACGTACACGCTGGCCGCGCCGCCCATCGCGCTGGATCCGACGAAAGCTGACGAGGTCATCGTCGGCGACAACGGTCTGAAGAACGGCAGCCTTGATTTCACCGGTTGCGTGGGCGTGACCAAGGCCATGCTGGGCTTGGATTGCACCGCTGCCACGGGTGATCCGCAGCGCTGGCAGAACAGCGCCGTCGATGCTGCCGCCTGCGTTTCGGTGGCGCTCAACGCCAGTGCCACCGGCAACACCTGTCTCACGCGTGGCGACACCGGCGTGGAGGTGCCGGTGGCCGGTGCATCGGCCAGTTATGTGCTGCGCGCGGGGCATTACGTGCCGGCGCTGGCGGCTGTCAGGGGCGGTGCGGTAGCCACGGAGATCACCGTGACGGCGGATTACGAATGAAGGTCCTTCGCCCCCATCGCGCAGGAGCGTGCTCGCAGGCCCTGCTGCTGGCTCTCTGTCTGCTGCCCGGCCTGGTAATGGCGTGCACGGCGCGCCAGAACTCTTCCGCGCAGTACAGCGGTGCTTTGATGCCGGACGAACCTGCGGATCAGCTGGCGCTTCCTTTCAGCCTGGGCTCGGGGAGCTGGGGTGGGGTGACGGGCTGCAGCCCCCTGCAGAGCGTGCAGATCCGGATTGATCCCGCGCTGCAGGGATTGACCTACGTGCGCGATGTGATGATCGATGGCATCAGCTATTCCGCCTACAGTCTTCATTCCGCCTCGCCGCTGCTGGCATTCCGCCATGTCTGGTTCAACGCGGCTTTCAGTCCGCAAGGTACTCCACTGCAGAACGGGCGCTCCGTCACCGTGAACGCCCGTACCGACGACCGCGGCGAGATCGCCATGGGGCTGCAGGTCGCCGTACTGGGCAGAGGAGGGACAATGACCGGACACGTTGCCGGTGATATTGGCGTGGTTGAATCCACGGTGTTGTTTCCGGGAACGCAGACCGTTTCCCATCGAAAGGGAATCAATCTGATGATCACTCCCTATAGCTGTGAGGTGCGGGGCGCAGTGGGCGGGGATGTTCTTGCCCCGGTGGTGCAGACGCAGCTGTCCTTCCCCGGCCAGACCGCAGGGGAAAAGCCCCTGGACGCGCAGGTGTTCTGTGCCTATCCCGGTATGACAGCGGTGATGCGTCTGGACGATGCGCGGAACCCCGCCAATACGGGCAGCATTCTCGCGCCGGCCGCAGGGACGACGGCCGGCGGTGTCGGCCTGCAGGTTCTGCGCGGGGGCGTACCCGTGCAGTTCGGCCAGGAATGGGATACGGTGGCGGGCTTCTCGTGGACCGATCTTGATCTGTCCGCCCGCTATATCCGGTTGAACGAAGACATCTCACCGGGCGAACTGCACGGGCAGGCCATCTTGACCGCGACCCATCGCTGAACACCCGCATGTGCGGTGTAGCGCCGACCCCAATCGGCTGATCTTCATGTAGAGCCGAGCCATGCTCGGCTGATCTTGAAGCAGTCGAGCAAGCTCGACTCTACAGAGGATGCATTGTGCACAGTGGAACGGCGCCGGATTGCTCCGGCGCCGTTTTTGTTTCATTACCAGCGGTATGCCACAGATAGATTGCCAGTTGCTTCGCGGTACCCACTATCACCGCGCATCACGCCGAAGCCACCCCAGGCACTGAAACCGGAACGGAATTCCACCCGTGCACCCGCGCTCAGTTCATAGCGGTTGCGCGGAATGCCGGCCTTCAGCACTTCGTCGTCAAAGGCGATGCCATTACCCGCGCCATCGCGGTACCAGTTGGCCGCCAGGTACGGGCTGACCGAGGCACCCGCGGCCGAGCGCGACTCACCCTGCAGGCGCAGGCCGGCGCGACCAGACAGGCCGTTGTTGCCCGCTGCACGCACCACCGTGCCGTTGGTTTCGGTATGCACATCCGTCTTCGCATCGGTGTAGACCAGCTGCAGCTCCGGCTGCAGGCTCAACGCGGTGTTGCCGATCTGGCCAATGCCGAAGCGGTAGCCGGCTTCCACCGACGACTGCCAGATATCCGAGTCGTAACGCTCCTCGGCCAGGCCATCGCCCTGCACGCGGTTGCGGAACTGGCCGCGCTGCACGTTGGCATCCACATACAGCGCGTCGGTGCGCCAGTTGCCGTACACGCCCAGTGCGCCACCTTCCAATTCGCCACGCGCGCGGTAGCCGGTAACCTCCGACTGTGAGGTGGTGCGGCTGCGTGCGGCCGTGCCCATCACCCCTACGCGACCCCGGTCATCATCGAATACGCCCAGGTCCGCCCCCAGCTGCAGGCGCGCGCGCTGCACGCGCAGGTCCAGCTGATCGTCTGCGGCCGACCACCGGCTCTGCGTGCTGCCGATACTGGCCCAGCCGCTTACGCCCTCGGCGTCGGCGTCGGTGTGCTGACGTTCGGCCGCCGAATGACGCAGTACCTCGCGCAGCGCGAACTGGTTGGCCAGGTAGGCACCGGCCTCCGGGCGCAGCACCGGCGTGGGCGGATCGACCGGGTCCACCGGGTTGATCGGCTTGCACTCCGGCAGGGTGGGGTCTACCACGCACGGGTCCGGCGTGGTCGCCAGATCCGAACGCAGATACCAGTTGCCGTTGGCATCCTTCACCAGGAAGTACTCGTACTGGCCGCCGACCGCGCGGCCCATCAGATCGAACTGCGCGTTGGACGCGCCGCCGATGTCGATCAGCTCGATGCCGCGATCCGTTTTCGCACCGGCACCGCCGGCATTGAGCACACGCACATGGGCCTGGCCGTCGGCATCGCCGGCAATCACCAGCCTGTCGGTGGCCGAGGTGTCATCGCCCAGCGCAGTGTTGAACACCAGCGTGCCGCCCTGGCCGCTGAAGCTATCCAGCGCCAGCGTGTTGAACTGCGGGCCACTTCCCAGGCCCACGGTGCCGGTCGCGCCCAGGGCGAGGTGGCCAACGCTGCTGTCGCCGGTCATCAGCCAGGTGCTGTTCTGGTCGATGGACGCGGTGGTGACGTTGCTGAAGCGGCCGTCGATCTGTGCGTGGTTGCGCATGCTCACCGCCAGCAGGCTGTTGGGCGCTGCTGCCACGTCGCGGGTCACATCGCCGATGAGTCGAGCGTTGTCCACCGAGAAGTTGACCACAGTCCGGCCGTTGCTCGGCGAACTTGTAAGGCTGCCCACCCGTAGCAGGTGGCCGTCACCGCCGAAGAGCTGGGCGCCATTGACGACGTTGATATCGACGGTTGAACTGCCCAGCGCGG
Source organism: Stenotrophomonas sp. B1-1 (assembly GCF_010894375.1). Classification (NCBI taxonomy): domain Bacteria; kingdom Pseudomonadati; phylum Pseudomonadota; class Gammaproteobacteria; order Lysobacterales; family Lysobacteraceae; genus Stenotrophomonas; species Stenotrophomonas sp. B1-1. Next base: position 12,556 of record NZ_JAAIUZ010000002.1, read on the forward strand.
TGACACGTATGGCAGCGCCGCGCGTCGACTGCAGGGTGGACGCATCCACGTTCAGGATCGTGGTGCCACGCAGATCGGTGCGGCCGAGCAGATAGGCGGCATGGTTGTCGCCCTGCACATGCGAACCGTTGATCACGTCCGCCCGGCCGCCATTGCCCATACGGATGCCAACGCCGCGATTGAACGCGTTCGCATCAGCAGCGACCTCGCTTGCCCGAACCTCGGTGGAGTCGATCACTGCGCGGCCATGGCCATCCAGCATGTCGATACCGATCGTGCGCACCGGGTTGGGGGGGACACCGTGCTCCGGCGAGACCAGTACCCGACTGCCTTGCAGGTGCAGCGATGCCGCTTCCCCCATGATGATGCCGCCGCCGCGGACGGTGCTGTTCAGGGCCGTCAGCGTTGCGCTGTCGTGCAGTGCAAGGGCATAAGGATAATTGGTGCCATCCTCGCCCTTGTCCACGGTTGCACCATCAAGGCGGACCACGGAGGTGTCACGGGCCGTGATACGGAAGGTCGAGCCCCCGGTGACGAACAGCCGCGAGCCACTGCGCAGATTCCAGAATTCAGCTGGGTCATCCTGAAGGACTTCAGCGGATTCGTTGTCCAGGTTGCGTGCAATGGCAGTTAGCGGAAGCGCCAGCATCGCCAGCAGCAGGCCACGGGTAAGCGGGCGCATGCGCGGGGGCACACGAGAGGTGTGGGGGATCATTAGAGGTCCTTTGAATGTGGAAGACGGCGGAGGCCGAGCCCGGTCCTGGCCGGGGGGCCCAGTCTCCGCCGCTGCGCAGTGCGCTTCCATGCAACAAATCTGAAAATCGCGGAACTTCAACAGATCATCAGCGACAGTGTTCATGCTCAACCGTTACGACGACAGTTGATGACGGCTTCAACGCGAAGATGAGGCACTCGGCCAGCCGACCGGTGCCGCCGGTGACCTCGTATAGGGTGCGGAAGTGCGAATCACGACACCGTGCCCGGCGTTGTCCCCGGAGTCCGGGCTGGAGGCATGATGTCGAGTCGGGGTGAATCCCTCCCTTGGGCGGGAGAGGGATCCGACCCTAGAGCGCTTTACCAGCGGTACGCCACAGACAGATTACCGGTTGCCTCGCGATACCCACTGTCACCGCGCATCACACCAAGCCCGCCCCAGGCACTGAAACCGGAACGGAATTGCACCCGTGCACCCGCGCTCAGTTCATAGCGGTTGCGCGGAATGCCGGCCTTCAGCACTTCGTCGTCAAAGGCGATGCCATTACCCGCGCCATCGCGGTACCAGTTGGCCGCCAGGTACGGGCTGACCGAGGCACCCGCGGCCGAGCGCGACTCACCCTGCAGGCGCAGGCCGGCGCGACCAGACAGGCCGTTGTTGCCCGCTGCACGCACCACCGTGCCGTTGGTTTCGGTATGCACATCCGTCTTCGCATCGGTGTAGACCAGCTGCAGCTCCGGCTGCAGGCTCAGCGCGGTGTTGCCGATCTGACCGATGCCGAAGCGGTAGCCCGCTTCCATCGACGACTGCCAGATATCCGAGTCGTAACGCTCCTCGGCCAGGCCGTCGCCCTGCACGCGGTTGCGGAACTGGCCGCGCTGCACGCTGGCATCCACATACATGGCGTCGTTGGCCCAGTTGCCGTACACGCCCAGCGCGCCACCTTCCACCTTGCCGCGTGCACTGAAGCCGGTCACGTCCGAACGCGAAGTCGCGCTGCTGCGTGCGGCGGTACCCATCACGCCGATGCGGCCACGGCCGTCATCGAACACGCCGATATCCGCACCCAGCTGCAGGCGCGAGCGGTCCACGCGCAGGTCGAGCTGATCATCCACCGCGCCGAGCTTGCTCTGGGTGGCGTCCACGCGGGCCCAGCCACGGATGCCGTCCGCCGCAACGGCGCCGCCCTGGCGATCGCGGTAGCTGTGGCGCAGCATCTGGTCCATCGCGAACTGGTTGGCCAGATAGGCGCCGGTTTCCGGGCGCAGGATCGGCAGCGGCGGCTCCACAGGGTCAACAGGGTCAACAGGATCGACAGGATCGACAGGATCGACAGGATCGACAGGTTTGCACTCCGGCAGGCTCGGGTCCACCACGCACGGGTCTGGCACGGTGGCCAGCTCCGAGCGCAGGTACCAGTTGCCATTGGCGTCCTTCACCAGGAAGTACTCGTACTGGCCGCCCACGGCGCGGCCGACCAGATCGAACTGCGCGTTGGACGCGCCGCCGATGTCGATCAGCTCGATGCCGCGATCGGTCCTGGCGCCGGCGCCGCCGGCATTGAGTACGCGCACATTGGCCTGGCCATTGGCATCGCCGGCGATCACCAGCTTGTCGGTCAGCGAGGTGTCATCGCCCAGCTGCGTGTTGAACAGCAGCGTGCCGCCGTTACCGGTGAACTCATCCAGGCGGAGGGTATTGAAGCTGCTGCCATTGCCCAGCGACACAGTGCCGCCGGCGCCCAGGGTGAGGTGGCCGACAGTGCTGTCGCCGGTCACCAGCCAGGTGGCATCGCTGTCGATGTTGGCAGTGGTGACGTTGAGGAAACGACCGTCGATCTGCGCCTTGTTGCGCAGGATCACGTCCAGGCTGCCGTTGGTGACGGAGGTCCGGTCGAAGGTGAGGTTGCCTGCCAGGCGCGAATCATCAACGGTGAAGTTCACTTCCGTAAGTGCACTGCTGGTGTAGTCAGCCCCCACCAGCAGTAGATTGCCGTCGCCACCGTCCAGATGAGCGTTGTTGACCACGGCGATGTCGTAGGTGTTGTCGGTCAGTGGCATCACCTGCACGGCGGCGCCGCGCCCGGATTGCAGCAGGGAGTCATCGACAGTCAAGCGGACAACGCCGGTTCCATTGGCTGCGCCCCACAGCAGGGCGCCCACGTTTGCACCGGTGACGCCGGAGCCGTTCACGATGTCGATCGCGCCCACCTGCAGGCGCACGCCCAGGCCGCTGGCGTACGGCGACGGTCCACCAGGGGCGTCCTGCACATCGATGCGGCTTGCGTCTATCCGCGCGTAGGGGTTGGCGCCGTTGGTGGTGGCAAGGTTGATCAGATCCACACCGATCGCCTTCTGGGTGGTGGGAACCAATTGGTTGGTGTGGACGATGACGCTACCGCTGACCAGCCGGGCCGATGCGCCCGGGCCATCCAACGTGATGCCCCCGCCGGTGAATCGGCTGCGGGTGGCATCCAGAGAGGCACTGCCATACAGATTGATGGCACTCTGGGAAGTGGCGGCCAGTCCCGTACGATGCACCTCTGCACCGTCCAGGATGATGGAGGAGGTGTCGCTGGCGGCGATCTGGTTGCTACGCGCGCCGGTCACAGTCAGCTTCGATCCGTTGATCAGGGTCCAGGCCTCGACCGGATCGCCAGCGACAACGTCGGCCGTCTGGCCATCAAGGTCCCCCGCCAGTGCGGCGGCGGCGGGCAGGGTCGCCAGCGCGATCAGCAGGCTGCGGAGGAGCGGGCGCACGGTGGGCCCGCAGGTTGAGCGGGTATCGGGGGCGATCTGCATGGATGAATCCTTGTGTCAGGGAGGGAGACACGCGCCACCACACCGGGCCAACCGTATTCAGGTCAGGAGCCGTATTGCCTCGGTTCCTGTGAAACTCCCGTGAGGATGGGGACTCAAAGCGATAGCACGTGTCTTTGTTGGCCGCAGTGTCACGGCCAGCGCTCCGCCGTCCCATGCAAAAAGTTGCAAAGCGCGCTCAACACCCGGCATCGCTTCAGGCACCGTGCAGGACTGCGACACGGTGTCGCAGGTGCGTTGCAGCACGTTCATTCGCCGCGGATCGTATAGACGTGCCAGGTCCGGCAACACTTTGCCCGGGGTTGAGAATCCCGTGCGGGTCCAGTGCGGCCTTGATCGCGCGCATCGTTGCCAGCGTGGCCGGGGTGAACGCCTGCGCGATGAGAATGAAGGCTACGCGGATGGCTTTGGTAGAGTCGAGCTTGCTCGACTGCTTCTGGCAACCGTCGAACAAGCTTGACTCTACAAAAGCGAAAACAGCCGAACAAGGCTCAAATGCCGGGTTCATGGCCCATCGCTGTTGCGATGGGCCATGAACCCGCTCAATCAAGCGTTACACCGGCGGCAATACCTTGCCCGGGTTGAGAATCCCATCCGGGTCCAGCGCGGCCTTGATCGCGCGCATCGTCGCCAGCGTGGCCGGGCTGAACGCCTGCGCCATGAAATCGCGCTTGGCCAGCCCAATGCCGTGCTCACCGGACAACGTACCGCCCAGCGCCAGCGTCAATTCGAAGATCTTCGGCAGCGCGGCATGCGCGCGCGCGTTCTCGTTGGCGTCATTCGGGTGATAGAGGATGTTGACGTGCAGGTTGCCGTTGCCGGCATGGCCGAAGGTGACGATGGTCAGTGTGTACTCGCGTGCCAATGCCTGCACGCCAGCGACCAGGTCCGGGATGCGCGACACCGGCACCACCACGTCTTCATTGATCTTGCCGGGCGCAACCGTACGCAGCGCCGGCGACAATGCCTTGCGTGCGGCCCACAGTTGATCGCGTGCGCGGCCTTCCATCGCTACGTCCAGTTCGATCATGCCGTCGCCTTCGGCGGCGGTGGCCAGCGCCTGCAGCAGGTAGGGCAGGGTGTCGTGGTCGCCATCGGCTTCCACGAGCAGCATCGCGCCAGCCTCCGGTACCTCGGCACCGTTCAAGCGCAGCAGCTCCAGGCTGCGCGCATCCATGAATTCCAAGCGCGTGGGCACCACCGGCTGCGACATCAGTCGCGATACGACTGCAGCCGCGGCATCGGCGTCGCGGTACAGCACGCGCAGGCCGGCCTGGCTGACCGGCAGTGGGGTCAGCTTCAACGTGGCTTCCACGATCAGCGCCAGCGTGCCTTCGCTGCCGACCAGCAGGTGGGTGAGGTCGTAGCCGGTGGAGTCCTTGGTGTAGGCACCGCCGCAGCGGATCACCTCACCGCTGCCGGTGACCGCCACCAGGCCGAGCACGTTGTCGCGGCTGGTGCCGTACTTCACCGCGCGCGGGCCGCCGGCGTTGCAGGCCAGGTTGCCGCCCACGCTGCAGATCTCGGCGCTGGACGGGTCCGGTGCCCAGAACAGGCCGTGCGGCGCCAGCGCCTGCTGCAGGGTGCCGTTCAAGACACCGGGCTGCACCACGGCGCAGCGATCACCGGCACGGATCTCGACGATGCGGTCCATGCGGGTGAACGACAGCACGATGCTGCCCGGCAGCGGCACGGCCGCACCGGTGGTGCCGGTGCCGGCGCCGCGCGCGACCAGTGCCACGCCATGCGACCGGCACGCGCGCACCAGCGCCTGCACCTGTTCGATATCGGCCGGCAGAGCAACGGCCGCCGGGCGCTGGCGGCGCCAGGAATTGTCCTGCGCGTTCGCTTCCAGCGCGTTGTCATCCATGCGCCAGCCCTCCGCGCCCAGCAGGACGGACAGTTCGGCAACCAGGGCGGCGGGCAGGGCAGTACTCATGACGGTTCTCGCGGGACAGCAGGGGCAGGTTGGATCAGTTTCCAGGCGACAACTGCAGTGGCCAGCGGCAGCCACACCCAGCGCAGTTCCGACAGCAGCGTGGCCACGCCACGTGCGCTGAAGAACTGCGGAGCGAAAGGCGAAACGCGGATCGGCCGCCAGGGCGCGAAGAAGCGGTGTTCACTCCACGGCCAGGCCAGGGCAACACCCAGGCCGCCGGAGGTCATGGCGTCGAGCAGGGGATGGCTGGCCGCGCAGACGAAGACGAATACCGCCGCCTGTAGCGTGGACGCCACCGTTGGCCGCGCCGTGGTAGGTGCCAACCTTGGTTGGCACGAAACCGCCGACCAAGGTCGGCGACTACCGGAGCTGTGTGGCGCCGACCAAGGTCGGCGACGACCAAAGAACGCCACCAACGCTGCCAACATCGCCAACAACCCGGCAAACAACAGCGAATGGCTGGCCCCGCGATGCCCGAACGCATCGGCATAGGGAATGTGCAGCACGAACGCCAGCACATCGGCATCGGGCAACATCGCTGCCACCACGCCAGCGGCCAGCAGCCACGGCGGAATGCGGCCGCGATCGGCGGCGCACCACAATGCCAGCGGCACGGCGGCGTGGGTGATGATCGAAGGCATCAGTCACGCACCATGGTAGTGCCGGCCAAGCTGCGCTCTGGTAGGTGCCAACCTTGGTTGGCACAGAAACGCCGACCAAGGTCGGTCTCTACCAAGGCGGACGGTACCCATCAGCAATCATCCAAGCGGAATGCATCGCGCAGCCAAGACAGCTGCGGCGGTTCACCCGTAGCTTCCACCACATCAAAGCGGCAAGGCGCATCGGCCAGCGCGGGATGGTCCTGCAGGTACAGCAACGCGGCATGCGCCACACGTCGGCACTTGCGCACATCCACCGTGGCCGCACCACTACCGAAGTCCGAACGTGCGCGGTAGCGCACTTCCACGAACACTACGATGCCGGCGTCTTCCATCACCAGGTCCAGTTCGCCGCCGCGGTAGCGCACGTTGCGCGCGCGCGGCTGCAGGCCGGCCTGTTGCAGGTGCTGCTCGGCGGCGGCTTCCACCGCCGAGCCCCGTTGCAGATGCTCAGCGACCACCGGCGATCGGCATCGGGCGGCCACCACTGAAGGTGGACCACGCCGGCTGGCGCAGGATGTTGCCGTTGCTGTCCAGGTACAGCGTGCCGGTGGCGCCATCCAGGCCACCTTCGTTGGACAGCTTTTCCAGGTAGGCGCTGATCTTCCAGGCATCGGCGCCGAAGGCGAACAGGCGACTGGCCGCACCGCGCGCGCTGGGCAGGGTCTGCGCCACCTGGGCGGCCGAGGGCAGGCCGGACACGCTGCGTACGTTCCAGGCTTCGTTGGGGTAGATGATGCCGTCCAGCGCCACGTCCTCTTCCACCTTGCCGCTGCCAGTGGTCAACTGCGAGGTGCCCACGCGGGTGGCGCCACCGGCACCGGCCAGGGCCAGCTGCGGGGCCAGCAGGCGGGCCTGCGGCGCACGCACGGCCAGGAACACGGCATCGACCTGGCCCGCATTGCGGACCTGGGCGCCCACATCGCCCACCGCGTCGCTGATGCTGACGGTGGCGGCAACCGTGCCACCGCGCTGGGCAAAGCGCTGCGCGAAGGCGGCGGCGGCGCGGCGGCCGGTCTCGTCACTGCTGTTGATCACCAGCGCCTTGCTGCGCTCGCGGCCACGCAGGTATTCGGCGGCGACGATGCCATCGTCTTCCGGCGCCAGCGAGAACCCGGCACTGCCGGCCGGCGGCGCGTCCTTGCCGCGATTGAGGCCCAGCACCGGCACCGGCAGCTGGGCGCGGCCGTACACCGCGTCCACCTCGTCGCGGCCCAGCGGGCCAACCACGAAGTCCACGCCCGAGGCCACCGCCTTGTCATAGGCGGCCAGTGCACCGGCCGGGGTGCCGGCGGTATCGAAGAAGTTGATCTCCGGGCGGCGCCGGCTTTCGCCGTAGTACGCGGCCAGCAGGCCATCACGCACCGGCTGTGCCGCGGTGGCCAGGCGGCCGCTGAGCGGCAGCAGCACGGCCATCTTCGCCGGCGGGCGGTAGCCATCGCTCATGGCCGGCGGGCGCTTGCTGGTGTCGAACTGGGCCGCGCCGTCGCGGTCGAACGGGCGCGGCAGCGGCAGGCCGCGCGCAATCAGGGCGCGGCCGGCGAAGTTGTACAGCGGGTCGTTGGCCGGCAGCGCGGCGGCGCGGCTGCGCAGGGTGGCATCGTCCAGCGTGCCCAGCAGGCCGGCGATCGCGGCCTGGTTCTCGTTGCGGGCGGTGCCGGTCAGGCCGGCATGGGCGCGGGCACGCTCGGTCGCTGCGGCGAAGCTGTCACCGCTGGCCTGCAGGGCGCTGGCGCGGGCCAGGTACCAGCGGGTACGCAGGCTGGGGTGCACGTTGTCGCCGTGCTCCTTCAGCAGGGCCAGGGCCTGTGCCGGCTGCTTGTCGGCCAGTGCCAGCTCGGCGCTGGCCAGCTGGAAGCGCTGCAGGCTGGCACCGCTCAGCTGGCGGGCGGTCAGCTGGCCCAGCAGGCTGCGCGCGCGGGCGCTGTCACCGGCCAGGTGCCAGGCCCATGCCGCGTCGGCCAGGGTATTGCTGCGGGCGGTGCCGCGCAGGGTGGCGGCCTGCGCTTCCAGCTGCAGGGCCGCGTCGCGCGGCTTGCCCTGTTCAATCAGCGCCAGCGCCTGGCTCTGGGCCGGCGATTCGGGCGCGCTGGTCAGGCTGGTGGTGGCACAACCGGCCAGCAGCATCAGCGAGAGCGACAGGGCGGAGATCCGTGCGGCGGGCTTGTTCATGATCGGGTCCATGCGATGAGGGCAGCGGCCTTGGCCAGGTACACGCTACGATTCTACCCTTGCCCCGTGAGTACCGCTGAAATGAGTGTGCCAACCCTGTACGTCGTCGCCACGCCGATCGGCAACCTGGCCGATCTGAGCCCGCGCGCGCAGGAGGTGCTGCGTTCGGTGGCGGCCATCTGTGCCGAAGACACCCGCCGCAGCGGCCAGCTGCTGTCCCATTTCGGCATCCAGCAGCCGCTGGTGGCCCTGCACGAACACAATGAAGAGGCCCTGGCCCAGCGCCTGGTGTCGCGGCTGCAGGCCGGTGAATCGCTGGCACTGGTGAGCGATGCCGGCACCCCGCTGGTCAGCGACCCGGGCTTCCGCCTGGTGCGCGCGGCCCGTGCGGCCGGTATCAAGGTCAGCCCCATTCCGGGTGCCTGCGCCGCCATCGCCGCGCTGAGCGTGGCTGGCCTGCCCAGCGACCGCTTCAGTTTCGAGGGCTTCCTGCCGGCCAAGGCCAGCGGCCGCCGCGACCGCCTGCAGGCGCTGGCCGGTGAAGTGCGCACGATGGTGTTCTATGAATCCTCGCACCGCATTGCCGAATCGCTGGCCGACATGGCCGCCATCTTCGGCGGCGACCGCCCGGCGGTGCTGGCGCGTGAGCTGACCAAGCTGTTCGAGACCGTGCTCGATGGCGATCTGGCCAGCCTGCTGGCGCGGGTGGAAGCCGACGACAACCAGCGCAAGGGCGAGTTCGTGGTGATGGTGCAGGGCGCCGGCGACGATGAAGAAGCCAAGCTGGCCGAGGGCCGCCGGGTCTACGCTAAGCTGAGCGAGCACCTGCCGCCGTCCACCGCCGCCAAGCTGGCCGCCGAACTGACCGGCGCCCCGCGCAAGGCGTTGTACGGAAGTTGATGGAGTGTGCGGACCAAGGTCCGCACCCACTAGGGCCGCGCGATCGGTAGATCCACGCCACGCGCGGATGAACGCGCCGCGTGCCGCGATCAACCGGGCAGGAAGGCCGCGCGTAAGCTAGAATGTGCGCTGGCGGAGTCGGCCAGACAGTCGCGTCGTCCCTTCGGGGGTGCCGAGGAAAGTCCGGGCTCCATAGGGCAAGGTGCCAGGTAACGCCTGGGCGGCGCAAGCCGACGGAAAGTGCAACAGAAAGATACCGCCTACGTCTTCTTCGGAAGGCCGGTAAGGGTGAAATGGTGCGGTAAGAGCGCACCGCGAGTCTGGTAACAGACCGGCACGGCAAACCCCACCTGGAGCAAGACCAAATAGGGATCCTTTGGCGCGGCCCGCGTTGGATCCGGGTAGGTTGCTTGAGCGTTGCGGTGACGTAACGCCTAGAGGAATGACTGTCCACGACAGAACCCGGCTTATCGGCCGGCTCCGCCTCCTTTTTCGAGTGCCCATCCACGCATGGCGTGGATCTACCAGGCACGCCCAAGCATGGGGCCGCTCGTGCGTAGAGTCGAGCTTGCTCGACTGCATTGCGCCACGTACGGACAGTCGAGCAAGCTCGACTCTACTTAGAACGCGACGTGGCTTTCGCCCAGGAACGCGCCCTGCGCGCCGAAGCGGCGCTCGTGCATCTGGCCGTGGCCGTCGTGGTCGATCAGCAGCACGGTGCTGGCGCGGGTGCCGTAGTCGTCACCGCGGATGAAGGCGGGGCTGAGCCAGCGCTCGCGCTCCAGGCCGATGCCGGTGTCGGGCAGGTCGCTGTCGGCCGGGCGATGTTCGTCGGCGAGGGCTTCCCAGAGTGGGGTCAGGTCCGGGGTCAGAGCCCTTTCGCTTTGCGAAAGGGATCCGACCCCTTCTTCTTCCAGCCAGGCCGAGAGCGCGGCCATCAGCCGGCGGGTCTTGGGCCACGGGGCGTCCAGGGCGCCGTTGGACATGCCGTGCACGCCCGCATCCAGCGTCTGCCGTTCGGCGGGGTAGTTGCCCAGGTATTCCAGGGTCTGGCCATCGGCCAGCAGCAGGTTGAACGGGGCGTAGGCGCCGGCCACCGCTGCCAGACGGTCCATGTGCGCGCCGGCGGGATCGCGCCCGCGCAGGAAATCGGCCACCAGCGCGCCACGCGACGGCCCGCTCTGTGCGGCCAGCGGGTCGCGCACATTGGTGACCACCGCCATGCGGCCCTCCGTTCCCACCCCGGCCCAGCCGCCACCCGAGCGCAGGTCGCGCCCGCCGATGATCGCCGGTTCGTTTTCCCAGGGGGCCAGCGCCGCCGTGGGGCGGGCGTGGAACTCATCGCGGTTGCCGACCATCACCAACCGCCAGCGCGGGTGCTGAAGCCAGCCAAGAGCAAGCAGGCACATGGCGTCATTGTGCCCGGTTTGCGCATTGTGGCGCCGCTTTCAGCGCGAACTGGATGAATGCGCGGCCGATGTTTCACGCCTTCTACACGCCCCTGAACTTCGGTTCAATCTCAAAAATTGAGACGGATCAGCAACTTGTGGATAAGCCTTGAACAATTCTCTAAACATTGCTGCAAGCCATTGATGCGGCAGGCGATTTCCCTACTGAAAAGTTGTTGACAACCCTTGGCCCGCTGCTAAGGTGGGCATCAGAGGGAAATCCGGGTGTTTTGTGGGTTTTCGTGGTTCAATGTTTCACCGGGCGAAGGATAGGTGCACGCGTCGTGTTCCAGGGCGAGACGGCCATCACAGTTGACGACAAAGGACGCATGGCGGTTCCCACCGCCTACCGCGACCTGGTCGCGCGTGCCAGCAACAACCGTCTTGTCCTGACCTACAACCCGTTCGAAGCCGGCTGCCTGTGGCTGTATGCAGAGTCGGAATGGGAACGGGTCCGCGACGATGTGATGTCCAAGCCCAACACCCAGCGCGTCGTGCGCCTGTTGCAGCAGAAGCTGGTCGGCTCGGCCGCCCACCTCGAGCTGGACGGCAACGGTCGTATCAGCATTCCCGCCAGCCACCGCGGTGCGGTGGGCATTGAAAAGAAGGCGGTATTGCTCGGTATGGGCGACAAGTTTGAATTGTGGAGCGAGCAGGCGCATCGGGCCCTGATCCAGCAGACATTGTCTGACGAGGATCTGGGTGATGGGCTTCTCGATCTGAAGTTGTGAGCCGGGGTGCCCGGATGCGCCCAGAAGCGCAGACCGGTCACCTTCCGGTGTCGCAGTCGCCGGCGGTGCACCTGCCGGTCCTGTACACCCAGGTCATCGAAGGCCTGAGGGTGATCGAAAACGGACGTTATCTGGATGGCACGTTCGGTCGTGGCGGTCATGCACGTGGCGTGCTTACCCAGCTCGGTCCCGAGGGGCGCCTGCTGGTCATGGACAAGGATCCGGAAGCCATTGCCGTTGCCGAACGCGATTTCGCGCCGGACCCGCGCGTGTCCATCTTCCGTGGCAGCTTCGCCCAGCTGCTGCAGTGGAACGAGACGGCCGAAGGTCTGGACGGCGTGCTGTTCGACCTGGGCGTGTCCTCGCCGCAGCTGGACGTGGCCGAACGCGGTTTCAGCTTCGGCAAGGACGGCCCGCTGGACATGCGCATGGACCCGGACAGCGGTGAAAGCGCCGCGCAGTGGATCAACCGCGTGGAAGATCGCGAGATCGCCGACGTGCTGTGGACCTACGGCGAGGAGCGGCAGAGCCGCCGCATCGCCCGTGCCATCGTTGCCCGCCGCGAGAAGCAGCCGTTCACCCGCACCGCCGAACTGGCCGAGCTGATCGCCTCGGTGATGCCGCGTGGCAAAGACAAGATCCACCCGGCCACGCGCAGCTTCCAGGCCATCCGCATCCACATCAACCGCGAGCTGGCCGATCTGGAAGCCGGACTGGATGCGGCCGTGGAACGGCTCAAGCCCGGTGGTCGCCTGGCGGTGATCAGCTTCCATTCGCTGGAAGACCGCATCGTCAAGCAGTACATGAACCGCCTGGCCAAGGCGCCGCCGGCCAACCGCCGCCTGCCCGAAGCAGAGGTGTTCGTGCCGACCCTGGATCTGATCGGCGGCGCCATCAAGGCCACCGACGAAGAACTGGCCGCCAACCCGCGTGCCCGCAGCGCCGTGCTGCGCGTGGCCCAGAAGCGGGAGGCCGATGCATGAGCCGGCTGCTGCTGATCATCCTGTTGGCCTGCACCGTGGCCTCGGCGATCGGCGTCGTGTTCGTGCGTCACCGTCACCGGCAGACGTTCATCGAGTTGTCGCGCGCCGAGCGCACGCGCGATGACATCAACCTGGAGTTCGGCCGCCTGCAGCTGGAACAGGCCACCCTGGCCGAGGCCAACCGGGTGGACCGCATCGCGCGCGAAAAGCTGGGCATGAAGTTCCCTGAAGCCGCCGATGTGGTAGTGGTGCGCCCATGAGCAAGACCGGCCGCAACCGCCCGCGCAACGCCTTCAACCTGCGCCAGCGCCTGCGCTGGGTCGCCCTGGCGCTCGGCCTGTGCTCGGTCTCGCTGGTCGGCCGCGCCGCCTACGTGCAGATCGTCAACGCCGATTTCTACCAGCGCCAGGGCGAAGCGCGTTACCTGCGCGAGCTGCCGATCAAGACCTCGCGCGGCATGATCACCGACCGCAACGGCGAGCCGCTGGCGGTGTCCACCCCGGTCGCCTCGATCTGGGTGAACCCGCAGGACCTGCTGCGCTCGCCCGAGCGCATTCCCGAACTGGCCCAGGCCGTGGGCATGTCGGTGGATGAACTGAGCAGCCGCCTGTCGCAGAAGTCGGACAAGGAATTCATGTACCTGCGCCGCCGGATCAATCCGGACGAAGCAGAGAAGGTGGTGGCGCTGAAGATTCCGGGCGTGGCCGCACAGCGCGAGTTCCGCCGCTTCTACCCGCAGGGTGAGGCGATGGCGCACGTGCTTGGCTTCACCAACATCGACGACCGCGGCCAGGAAGGGCTGGAGCTGGCCTTCGACGAATGGCTGCGCGGCAAGGCCGGCGCCAAGCGGGTGATCCGCAACCGCAAGGGCGAAACGGTGGAAAGCGATCTGCTGCGCGCCGCCGAGCCGGGCAAGGACCTGACCCTCAGCATCGATCGCCGCATCCAGTACCTGGCGTTCAAGGAACTGCGCAACGCACTGGTGGCCAACAAGGCGGCCGGCGGTTCGATGGTGATCATGGACGTGGCCACCGGCGAGATCCTGGCCATGGTCAACCTGCCGACCTACAACCCGAATTCGCTGAACGGTGCGGTGCCGGACACGCGTCGCAACCGCGCCGTGACCGACCTGGTCGAGCCGGGCTCGACGATGAAGCCGCTGACCATTGCCACGGCGCTGCAGGCCGGGGTGGTGACCAAGGACACCATCATCGACACCAACCCGGGCTACATGACCCTGGGCCGCTTCACCATCCGCGACGTGCCGCGCAACAACGGCGTGCTCAACGTGACCGGCGTGATCACCCGCAGTTCGAACGTGGGCGCTGCCAAGGTTGCGGCCAAGCTGCCCGACCAGACCTTCTACGATTCGATCCGCAGCTTCGGTTACGGTTCGGTGCCGCACAGTGGTTTCCCCGGTGAATCCGGTGGTGTGGTGCTGCGCCCGGCGCGGTGGTCGGGTACGTCCAAGACCACCATGTCCTACGGCTACGGCCTGAATGTCACTCCGCTGCAGATCGCCACGGCTTATTCGGCCCTGGCCAACGGCGGCAAGCTGATCGCGCCGACCTTCGTGAAGGGCCAGCGCAACGAAGGCAAGCAGATCATCGATCCGGCCGTGGCCAAGGAAGTGGTGGCCATGATGGAAACCGTGGTGACCCAGGGCGGCGCCAAGCAGGCGGCGGTGCTGGGCTACCACGTGGCCGGCAAGACCGGTACGGCGCGCAAGGCCGGCCCGGGTGGCTATGAGCGTGGCCACTACAACTCGCTGTTCGCCGGCGTGGTGCCGGCCACCAACCCGCGCTTTGCCACCGTCATCGTCATCAACGACCCGCAGGGCGGCAAGTTCTATGGCGGTCTGGTCTCGGCGCCGGTGTACCACAACGTGATGGAAGGCACCCTGCGGCTGATGGATGTGCCGCTGGACGACCTGCAGTCGTGGCTGGCCGCCCAGCAGTCCGGAAAGATGGGCCATTCGGCGTCCATCCTGCCGGCACCGCCGGCTGAAACCGCGTTGCCGGCCGATGCCGCCGCCGAATTCGACGCCGCGCTGCCCAGCGCGCAGAACCATGTGCCGGCCCCGCCCGCGGGAGGCACGCAATGAGCCCTTCGATGTTGCTTTCGCAGTTGCTTCCCGACGTTGCCCTGGCGGGCAATGATCCCGTTCTGACCGGCCTGGTGCTGGACAGCCGTGCCGTGCGCCCCGGTAATGCCTTCGTGGCGATTGCCGGCTTCGGCGCGCATGGCCTCGGCTTCGTCGACCAGGCGCGTGCCGCCGGTGCCAGCGCCATCCTGTTTGAACCGCCGGCCCCGGCCGAACTGCCTGCGCCGGCCGACGCCATCGCCGTGCCCGGCCTGCGTGCCCGCCTGGGCGCGATGGCTGACCAGTTCCATGGCGCGCCGTCGCGCGCCATGACCATGGTGGGCGTGACCGGCACCAACGGCAAGACCTCCACCGTGCAGCTGCTGGCCCAGGCCTGGCACCTGCTCGGCACGCCCAGTGGAAGTATCGGCACCCTGGGTGCCGGTCTTTATGGCGCGGTGGAACCGACCGGCTTCACCACCCCGCTGGTGCTGCAGATGCATGCGCTGCTGGCGCAGCTGCGCGCCGACGGTGCGCAGGCCGTGGCCATGGAAGTGAGCTCGCACGCGCTCGACCAGGGCCGCGTGGATGCGGTGCACTACGACGTGGCGGTGTTCACCAACCTCACCCGCGACCATCTGGATTACCACGGCGACATGGCCAGCTACGGCGCGGCCAAGGCACGCCTGTTCCACCGCCCGGACCTGAAGGCCGCGGTGGTGAACCTGGACGATGCGTTCGGTCGCCAGCTGTTTGCGGGTCTGCCGGCCGGCGTGCAGCCCATTGGCCTGAGTTCGCGTGGCGCCGAGGGCGCCCGCGTGCGTGCCGAAGCCCTGCAGCTGGATGGCCGCGGCATCGGCTTCGAACTGGTGATCGACGGCGCACGCGCTGCGGTGCAGTCGCCGCTGCTGGGCCGCTTCAACGTGGACAACCTGCTGGCCGTGGCCGGCAGCCTGCATGCGCTGGGTCAGCCGCTGCAGCGCATCGCCGCCGTGCTGTCGGCGCTGCAGCCGATCCGCGGCCGCATGAACCGCCTGGGCGGCGAGAACGGCCTGCCCACCGTGGTGGTCGACTACGCACACACCCCCGATGCGCTGGAACAGGCGCTTGAAAGCCTGCACGGCCACCTGCAGGGCACGTTGTACTGCGTGTTCGGCTGCGGTGGCGAGCGCGATACCGGCAAGCGCCCGCAGATGGCGGCCATTGCCGAGCGCCTGGCCAACCAGGTCATCGTGACCGACGACAACCCGCGTGGCGAAGACGGCGACGCGATCGTGGCCGACATCCTGGCCGGCTTCACCGATGCCTCGGCCGTGACCGTGCAGCGCAGCCGCGCGCGGGCGATCGGCCTGGCCGTGAAGCGTGCCGCTGCGGGCGACATCATCCTGATCGCCGGCAAGGGCCACGAGCCCTACCAGGAAGTGAACGGCGTGCGCCACGACTTCGATGACACCGAAGTGTCGGCCGCGGCGCTGGCCGCCAAGGCCGGTGTGCTGGCCGGGGAGGGTGCGGCATGAAGCGCACCCTGCTTTCGCTGATCGCACACTGGGCCGGTGGCGAGATCCACGGCGACGACGTGGCCATCGACGCGGTCAGCAATGACACCCGCAGCCTGGGTGCGGGCAGCCTGTACGTGGCCCTGCGCGGCGAGCGTTTCGACGGCCATGACTTCGCCGCCGACGCGCAGGCACGCGGCGCCAGTGCGCTCCTGGTCGAGCGCCTGCTGCCGCTGGACGTGCCGCAGGTGCTGGTGGCTGACAGCGAACTGGCCCTGGCGAAGATCGCCGCCGGCATGCAGCGCGACCGTCGCACCGAGGTGTTCGCGATCACCGGCAGCAACGGCAAGACCAGCGTGAAGAGCCTGTTGCTGTCGATCCTGCAGCAGGTGGCCGCGCACGCCCACAAGGTGGTGTACGCCAACCCCGGCAACCGCAACAACGAGATCGGCCTGCCGCTGGCGGTGATCGATGCACCGGAAGATGCCGACTACGCCGTCTACGAGATGGGCGCCGGCAAGCCGGGCGACATCGCCTACCTGACCGACATCGCCCGCCCGCGCTACGCGCTGGTGAACAACATCGCACCGGCGCACCTGGAACGCATGGGCAGCCTGCTCGGCGTGGCGGTCACCAAGGGCGCGATCTACGCGGCACTGCCGGCCGATGGCGTGGCGGTAATCAACGTGGACGATGCCTACGGCCGCTGGTTCGAACAGCATTTCGTCGGTACCCCGGCGCGCTGCCGTGTGCTGCGCTACGGCCTGGACCACAGCGCCGACGTCACCGCGCGCGATATCCGCGCCGGTGCGCAGGGCAGCCAGTTCACCTTGGTTGCGCCGCAGGGCGAGGTGGGCGTGGTGCTGGGTCTGCCCGGCCGCCACAACATCAGCAATGCGCTGGCCGCTGCCAGCCTGGCGCTGGGTGCAGGCATCGGCCTGGACCTGGTGGCCGCCGGCCTGGCCACCGCGCAGCCGGTGCCGGGCCGCCAGATCGCCCACACCCTGCACAGCGGTGCGGTGCTGGTCGATGACAGCTACAACGCCAACCCCGGTTCGCTGGCTGCGGCCATCGATGCCCTGGCCGCTGCGCCGGAAGAGGGTTGGCTGGTGTTGGGTGACATGCGCGAGCTGGGCCCCGATGCCGAGGCCCTGCACGCGCAGGCCGGCCTGCGCGCCCGCGCGGCCGGTCTGAAGCGTCTGTACGCGCTGGGCCCGCTCAGCGCCGCCGCCGCGGTTGCCTTCGGTGAAGGTGGCCGCCATTTCGCCACCCATGATGCGCTGTCGAAGGCGCTGCAGGACGAGTTGCACGCTGGTGTGCGCTGCCTGGTCAAGGGTTCCCGTGGCAGTGCCATGGACCTGATCGTCAAAGCGCTGCTGGCGCAAGGAGAGGAATCCCCGCATGTTGTATGAACTGGCTCGATGGTTGCAGCAGTTGGAGAGCCTGTTCGGGCTGTTCAACTACCAGACCTTCCGCGCGATCCTGGCCGCGCTGACGGCGCTGTTCCTGTCGCTGTGGCTTGGCCCGGCGGTGATCCGCCGGCTGGCCCAGTTCAAGGGCGGCCAGCCGATCCGTACCGATGGCCCGCAGACCCACTTCTCCAAGGCCGGCACGCCCACCATGGGCGGTTCGCTGATCCTGCTCACCGTCACCCTGTCGGTGCTGATGTGGGCCGACCTGCGCAACCGCTACGTGTGGCTGGTGCTGGCCGTGATGCTGTGCTTCGGTGCCATCGGCTGGTACGACGACTGGATCAAGATCGTGCGCCGCGACCCGAACGGTCTGAAGTCGCGCTGGAAGTACCTGCTGCAGTCGATCTTCGGCCTGGCCGCGGGCATCTTCCTGTTCCAGACCGCCGATGTGCCGGCGGCGCTGACCTTCTATATTCCGATGTTCAAGTCGGTGGCGTTGCCGCTGGCCGGCATCGGCTTCGTGGCCATCGCCTATTTCTGGATCGTCGGCTTCTCCAATGCGGTGAACCTGACCGACGGCCTGGACGGCCTGGCGATCATGCCCACGGTGCTGGTGGCCTGCGCGCTGGGCGTGTTCGCCTATGCGTCGGGCAACGTGGTGTTCGCCAACTACCTGCAGATTCCGCAGATTCCCGGTGCCGGTGAGCTGGTCATCATCTGCGCGGCCATTGCCGGCGCGGGCCTGGGCTTCCTGTGGTTCAACACCTATCCGGCCATGGTCTTCATGGGCGACATCGGCGCGCTGTCGCTGGGCGCGGTGCTGGGCACGATCGCAGTGATCACCCGCCAGGAACTGGTGCTGGTGATCATGGGCGGCGTGTTCGTCATCGAAACGCTGTCGGTGATGATCCAGGTCGCCTCGTTCAAGCTGACCGGCAAGCGCGTGTTCCGCATGGCGCCCATCCACCACCACTTCGAACTGAAGGGCTGGCCCGAACCGCGCGTGATCGTGCGCTTCTGGATCATCTCGGTGGTGCTGGTGCTGATCGGCCTGGCCACGTTGAAGGTGCGCTGAGCATGAACGACCTGTCGCGCCAGGCAACCCGCCTTGAAGCCATCGAAGGCAGCTACGACAAGTGGCTGCTGGGCGCGATCATCGCGCTCACGGGCGTGGGCGTGGTGATGGTGGCGTCCAGTTCGATCGCGCTGATGAGCAGCCCGTTCTACTACCTCAACCGCCACCTGATCTTCCTGGCGGTGGGCATCGTGCTGGCGGTCATCGCCGCGCGCACCGAACTGAAGTCGATCGAGCAGTACAACCAGGTGCTGCTGCTGGGCTGCTTCGCGCTGCTGCTGGTGGTGTTCATTCCCGGCCTGGGCAGCAGCGTGAACGGCGCCCGCCGCTGGATCAACCTGGGTATTTCCAAGTTCCAGACCGTGGAAGCGGTGAAGGTGCTCTACATCGTCTGGCTGTCCAGCTACCTGGTGCGCTTCCGCGATGAAGTGAACGCGACCTGGCCGGCCATGCTGAAGCCGCTGGGCGTGGCCGGTGCGCTGGTGGTGCTGCTGCTGCTGCAGCCCGACTTCGGTTCGTCCACCCTGCTGCTGGCCATCACCGCCGGCATGCTGGTGCTGGGCGGGGTGAACATGCCGCGCATGTCGATGCCGGTGGTGATCGGCCTGGTGGGCATGAGCGCGCTGGCCATCATCGAGCCGTACCGCATGCGCCGCATCACCTCGTTCCTGGACCCGTGGGCCGACCAGCAGGGCGACGGCTACCAGCTGTCCAACGCGCTGATGGCGGTGGGCCGCGGTGAGTGGACCGGCGTGGGCCTGGGCAATTCGGTGCAGAAGCTGTACTACCTGCCCGAAGCGCATACCGACTTCATCTTCTCGGTCACCGCCGAGGAATTCGGCTTCCTGGGCACCTGCGTGATCATCGCCCTGTACGCGCTGCTGGTGGGCCGCACCTTCTGGCTGGGCATGCGCTGCGTGGAAATGAAGCGCCACTTCTCCGGTTACATCGCCTTCGGCATCGGCCTGTGGATCAGCATGCAGACCTTCGTCTCGATCGGCGTGAACCTGGGCATCCTGCCGACCAAGGGCCTGACCCTGCCGCTGATCTCGTCCGGCGGTTCGTCGGTGCTGATGACCTGCGTGGCGATGGGCCTGCTGCTGCGCGTGTCCTATGAACTGAAGCGTGCCGAGCGCCGTCAGGCCGTACGCATCGGCGCGGCCGACGAAGGCGCGCCGGTGGCAGCGGCCAGCGCGCCGGCAGCCCCGGCGGCCCCGGCAGCGGCGCCTTCGGTGGCCAACGCTGCGGCCAGCACGGCGGCCGCGGCAGCGCCTTCGGCCGCCGCGCGTGGCACCAGCCGCCTGCAGTCGCGCATTGAACCGACCTTCGGGAGGCTGTCATGAGTGCCGCCCCGACCCCCACCGCCAGCAACCGCCCGGTGATGATCCTGGCCGGCGGTACCGGCGGCCACATCTTCCCCGGCCTGGCCGTGGCCCGCGTGCTGCGCGAACGTGGCGTGCCGGTCACCTGGATGGGCGCCGACGGCGCGATGGAAACCCGCCTGGTGCCGCAGCACGGCATCCACATCGATACGCTGGCCATCACCGGGCTGCGCGGCAAGGGCAAGCTGGCCCTGCTGGCCGCACCGTGGCGGCTGATGCGCGCGCTGCGTGCGGCCGGCATGATCATCCGCCAGCGCCAGCCGCGTGCCGTGGTCGCCTTCGGTGGCTTCGCGTCCGGTCCCGGTGGCATGGCCACGCGCCTGCATGGCCTGCCGCTGATCGTGCACGAACAGAACCGTGCGCCGGGCCTGACCAACCGCATCCTGTCACGCTACGCGCGCCGCCTGCTGACCGGCTTCCCCGGGACCTTCGCCAAGGGCGAGGAGTTCGTCGGCAATCCGGTGCGCGCGGAAATCGCCGCCATCGCACCGCCGGAACAGCGCTTCGCCGACCGTCACGGTCCGCTGCGCGTGCTGGTGGTCGGTGGCAGCCAGGGCGCACGTGCGCTGAACACCGGCGTGCCGCAGGCCATTGCCGCGCTCGGCGCCGGCGTGGCGGTGCAGGTGCGCCACCAGAGCGGCGAGAAGATGCACGCCGAAGCGGTCGAGGCGTATGCCAAGGCCGGTGTGCAGGCTGAGATCACGCCCTTCATCGCCGACATGGCCGACGCCTTCGCCTGGGCCGACCTGGTGGTGTGCCGTTCCGGCGCGTCCACCCTGGCCGAGCTGTGCGCGGTGGGCGTGGGCAGTGTGCTGGTGCCATTCCCCGCCGCCGTTGATGACCACCAGACCCGCAACGCGGAGTATCTGGTGGAGCGCAACGCAGCCGTGTTGCTGAAGCAGGACGGAACGCTGGCCGACGGCATTGCCGCACTGCTGCGCGAACTGTCCGAAAATCCCGCCCGCCGCATGCAGATGGCGCAAGCCGCGCGTGCCCTGGCCAAGGTCGATGCCGCCGAGCGCATCGCCGATATCATTCTTGAGGAAGCAGTATGAAGAAGGCCTGCCATAGCGCCTGCCACGCGCGAGGCCGCGCATGATCCGCCGCCTGCATGACACCAACGATCTGGTGCGCGCGTTCCCGCGCGTGCATTTCGTCGGCATTGGCGGCACCGGCATGAGCGGCATCGCCGAAGTGATGCTGACGCTGGGCTACGAAGTGTCCGGTTCGGACAACGCCGACAACGCGGCCACCCGCCGCTTGGCCGGTCTGGGTGCGCGCATCATGCGCGGCCATTCGGCGGCCAACGTGCTGGGCACCGACTGCGTGGTGGTGTCCAGCGCCATCCGCGAAGACAACCCCGAGCTGATGGAAGCGCGCAGCCAGCGCATTCCGATCATGCCGCGCGCGGCCATGCTGGCCGAGCTGATGCGCTTCCGCCGCGGCATCGCCGTGGCCGGCACCCATGGCAAGACCACCACCACCAGCCTGACCGCGGCGGTGCTGAGCGAAGGCGGCCTGGACCCGACGTTCGTGATCGGTGGCCAGCTGCTGGCCGCCGGTGCCAACGCCAAGCTGGGCGGTGGCCAGTGGCTGGTGGCCGAGGCCGACGAAAGCGATGGCAGCTTCCTGCGCCTGAACCCGCTGATGTCGATCATCACGAACATCGATGCCGACCACCTGGAAAACTACGGCAACGATTTTGCCCGCGTGCAGGCCGCGTTCGCCGAGTTCCTGCAGCGCCTGCCGTTCTACGGCCTGGCCGTGCTGTGCATCGACGACCCGGAAGTGGCCGCGCTGGCCGCCAAGACCCCGCGCCACGTGATGAGCTACGGCATGAGCCCGCAGGCCGACGTGCGTGCGGAAAACGTGGTGCAGGAAGGTTCGCGCATGCGCTTCACCCTGCGCCTGCCGCAGGGTACCAGCCAGGAAGTGGTGCTGGCCCTGCCGGGCAAGCACAACGTGCTGAACGCCCTGGCCGCTGCGGCGGTGGGCTGGCAGCTGGGCGTGGCGCCGGACGCGATCGCGCGTGCGCTGGAAAGCTTTGCCGGCGTCGGCCGTCGCTTCAACGATCTTGGCGAAGTGACCACCGCCAGC
Organism: Stenotrophomonas sp. B1-1; assembly: GCF_010894375.1. Classification (NCBI taxonomy): domain Bacteria; kingdom Pseudomonadati; phylum Pseudomonadota; class Gammaproteobacteria; order Lysobacterales; family Lysobacteraceae; genus Stenotrophomonas; species Stenotrophomonas sp. B1-1. The sequence goes on from NZ_JAAIUZ010000002.1 coordinate 34,467, forward strand.
GGCGCCAAGGTGCGCATCATCGACGACTACGGCCATCACCCCAGCGAGCTGGAGGCAGTGTTCGCCGCGGCACGCGGCGGCTGGACCGACAAGCGTCTGGTCGTGGCCTTCCAGCCGCACCGTTACAGCCGTACCCGCGACCAGTTCGACAAGTTCGCGGCGGTGTTGTCCAGCGTGGATGCACTGGTGCTGAGCGAGGTCTACCCGGCCGGTGAAGAACCGATCGCTGGTGCCGATTCGCATGCGCTGGCCCGCGCCATCCGTGCGCGCGGCCGCAGCGAGCCGGTGGTGGTGGGCAAGGCCGCCGAGCTGGCCAGCGTGCTGCCGGACGTGCTGCAGGACGGTGATCTGCTGCTGATGATGGGCGCTGGCGACATTGGCGCCGTGGCCAGCCAGATCGCGGTGGAAGGTTTCAAGGCGGAGGGCCAGGCGTGAGCACGCTGACCTTCCCGCCGCTGCGCAGCACCGACCCGGCCGTGTTCGGCCGCGTGGCCGTGCTGCTGGGCGGCACGTCCAGTGAACGCGAGGTCTCGCTCGATTCCGGCCGCAACGTGCTGGAAGCGCTGCAGGCGCGTGGCGTCGATGCGTTCGCTGTCGATGGCATTCCGGCGCTGGCCAAGGCGCTGGCCGGCGGTGGCATCGACCGCGTGTTCAACATCCTGCACGGCCACAACGGTGGCGGCGAGGACGGCATCGTGCAGGGCCTGATGGACGCCTTCGGGGTGCCGTACACCGGCTCCAACGTGCTGGGTTCGGCACTGAGCATGGACAAGATCCGCACCAAGCAGGTGTGGCTGTCGCTGGGCCTGCCGACCCCGCAGTACCGCAAGGTGACTGCGGAGAACGTGCATGCGAACGCAGCCGAACTCGGCCTGCCGGTGGTGGTCAAGCCGGCCAACGAAGGTTCCAGCGTGGGCATCAGCCGGGTGACCGACGACGCCGGCCTGGACGAAGCCGTGGCCCTGGCCGCCCGCTACGACGGCCAGCTGCTGATGGAACAGATGGTGCTGGGCGACGAACTGACCGTGGCCATCCTGGGCGATGTGGCGCTGCCGTCGATCCGCATCGTGCCCAAGGGCCAGTGGTACGACTACAACGCCAAGTACATTGCCGAAGACACCCAGTACCTGTGCCCGGGCCTGGACGGCGCCGACGAGGAAGAGATCGGCCGCATCGCGCTGGCCGCCTTCCGCGCGGCGGGCTGCCGTGGCTGGGGCCGGGTGGACGTGATGCGTGACCGCGCCAGCGGCCGCTTCTTCCTGCTGGAAGTGAACACCGCCCCGGGCATGACCAGTCATTCGCTGGTGCCCAAGGCTGCCGCCCAGGCCGGCATCGGTTTCGAAGAACTGGTGTGGCGCGTGCTGGAACAGACCCTGGAGGCATCGCACGCATGAACGCGGTGCTGCGCATCTTCGTCTGGCTGTTGGCGCTGTCGGTGGTAGCACTGCCGGTGGTGGCCGTGGTCAACGGCTGGGTCGGCGCCGAGCGCTGGCCGCTGGCGAAGCTGCGCGTGCACGGTGAGTTCAAGCGTGTGCCGCCGGAACAGCTGCAGCAGGTACTGCTGCCGTATGCACACGCCGGTTTCTTCGCGGTGAAGCTGCAGGATGCGCAGGACGCACTGGAAAAGCTGCCTTGGGTGGAAAGCGCGCGCGTGCGCAAGCAGTGGCCGGATGTGCTGGAAGTCACCCTGGTCGAACACAAGCCGTTCGCCCGCTGGGGCAACGACCGCCTGCTGTCCGAGCAGGGCAAGCTGTTCCCCACGCCGAAGAAGCTGGCCGACCTGCAGCTGCCCGAGCTGGACGGCCCGGACAGCCAGACCGAAGAAGTGGTGAAGCTCTACAACGATTCGCGCGCGTTGTTTGCGCCGGCCGGCGTGGATGTGCGCCGGCTGAGCATGGACGCGCGCGGCAGCTGGTCGCTGCTGCTGAGCAATGGCACCGAAGTGGTGGTGGGCCGCGACGATGCCCGCTCGCGCCTGCAGCGCTTCGTGCGCGTGCTGCCGCAGCTGGCCAACCAGGCCGCACCGATTGAACGGGCGGACCTCCGCTATACCAATGGTTTCACGTTGAGCTGGGGCACCCCGCCCCCGGCCGACGCGCCGGCCACCCCGGCACGAAGGACGCAGGAAAGGACATGAATCGCAAGGGTGACAAATCGCTGATCGTCGGCCTGGATATCGGCACCTCCAAGGTGGTGGCGCTGGTGGGCGAGTATTCGCCGGGCAACCCGATCGAAGTGATCGGCATCGGCTCGCATGAATCGCGCGGCCTGAAGCGCGGCGTGGTGGTGGACATCGAATCGACCGTGCAGTCGATCCAGCGTGCGGTGGAAGAAGCCGAGCTGATGGCCGGCTGCGAGATCCGTTCGGTCTACGCCTCCATTTCCGGCAACCACGTGCAGTGCAAGAATTCGCCGGGCATCGTGCCGATCCGCGACGGTGAAGTGACCTGGGGCGACCTGGATCGCGTGCTGGATGCGGCCAAGGCGGTGGCCATCCCGGCCGACCAGAAGATCCTGCACGCCATTCCGCGCGAATACGTGCTGGATGATTCGCAGGAAGGCATCCGCAACCCGGTGGGCATGACCGGCGTGCGCCTGGAGGTGCATGCGCACCTGGTGGTGTGCGCGCAGTCGGCCGCGGCCAACATCAGCAAGTGCGTGCAGCGCTGCGGCCTGCAGGTGGACGACCTGGTGCTGTCCTCGCTGGCGTCCAGCGTGGCGGTGCTGACCGCCGACGAGAAGGAGCTGGGCGTGGTGCTGGTGGACATGGGCGCGGGCACCACCGATATCGCGGTGTTCGTGCAGGGTGCGATCTGCCACACCGCATCGCTGCCGATCGCCGGCGACCACGTGACCAACGACATCGCGCACATGCTGCGCACGCCCACCCCGGAAGCCGAGCAGATCAAGGTGCGCTACGCCTGCGCCCTGGCCCAGCTGGCCACCGCCGAGGAAAGCATCCAGGTGCCGTCGGTGGGCGACCGCCCGCCGCGCCGCATGCCGCGCCATTCGCTGGCGCAGGCGGTGCAGGGTCGTTACGAGGAAATCTTCGAGATGGTGCAGGCCGAACTGCGCCGCTCCGGCTTCGAGGAACTGGTGCGCGCCGGCCTGGTACTGACCGGTGGTGCATCGAAGATGGAAGGCGTGGTCGAACTGGCCGAGGAAATGCTGCAGATGCCGGTACGCGTGGGCATTCCGCAGCACGTGACCGGGCTGGGCGAAGTGGTGGGCAACCCGGTGCATGCCACCGGCGTGGGCCTGCTGCTGATGGGCAGCCAGAACGAACACCCGCGTCGCCCGTCGCTGCCCACCGGCCGCGCCGGCAGCATGTTCAAGAAATTGAAGACCTGGTTCCGCGGCGAGTTCTGACGCGCAACCTGCAGCACCCGGGCGTGCCCGGTCGCAACACCCGCAACACCCGCAACACCCGCAACACCTGCAGTACCGCTTCAAGGCAACACACAACCCACACAGCCGCAACGGCAACATGACGCGCAAAGGCAGGAGGCCTGAACGCCCATGCCACCGAAAGCGGATACAACGAGGACACGGACATGGCGCATTTTGAACTGATCGAAAAGATGGCACCCAATGCGGTGATCAAGGTGGTTGGCGTGGGCGGCGGCGGCGGCAATGCCGTGGCGCACATGGTCAACTCGGCAGTGGATGGCGTGGAATTCATCACCGCCAACACCGACTCGCAGGCCATCAAGAATTGCGGTGCCAAGCTGCAGCTGCAGCTGGGTACCAACGTCACCAAGGGCCTGGGCGCAGGCGCGAATCCGGAAGTGGGCCGCCAGGCCGCGCTGGAAGACCGCGAGCGCATCATGGACGCCCTGCAGGGCGCGGACATGGTGTTCATCACCGCCGGCATGGGCGGCGGCACCGGCACCGGTGCGGCACCGGTGGTGGCCCAGCTGGCCAAGGAAATGGGCATCCTGACCGTGGCCGTGGTCACCAAGCCGTTCCCGTTCGAAGGCCGTCGCCGCATGCAGGTGGCGCTGAAGGGCATCGAGGAACTGAGCCAGCACTGCGACTCGCTGATCACCATTCCCAATGAAAAGCTGATCACCGTGCTGGGCCGCAACGCCACCATGATCCAGGCGTTCCGCGCTGCCAACGACGTGCTGCAGGGCGCCGTGCAGGGCATCGCCGATCTGATCGTGCGCCCGGGCCTGATCAACGTCGACTTCGCCGACGTGCGCACCGTCATGTCCGAGATGGGCCTGGCGATGATGGGTACCGGCACCGCCCGTGGCGATGACCGCGCCCAGGCCGCCGCTGAATCGGCCATCCAGAACCCGCTGCTGGACGATGTGAACCTGGCCGGTGCCAACGGCATCCTGGTCAACATCACCGCCGGCGCCGACTTCACTATGGCCGAGTTCGACGAGATCGGCCGCACCATCGATGGCTTCGCTTCGGAAGATGCCACCGTGGTGGTCGGCACCGTGCTCGACCCGGACATGCAGGACGAAGTGCGCGTGACCGTGGTCGCCACCGGCCTGAACCGCGTGTCGGCCAGCAAGAGCCAGCGCCCGGGCGAGCGTGCGCCGATCAAGCTGGTGCGCAACGCCACCACCGGCCAGCCGGAATTCGGCGACTTCGACAACGGCGGCGATGCGGTGTCCAAGGCCGTGGGCGGCATGGGCCTGGGCCTGCGCCGTGCCAGCAGCGACAGCGTGGCCGCGTCCACCCCGTCGGCACCGAGCGCTTCGTCGCCGGCGGCCGCCGAACTGCCCAACGACTACCTGGACATCCCGGCGTTCCTGCGCCGCCAGGCGGACTGAGCGGGGTAGCCCGGGGCTTGTCCCCCCCGGGTTGCGCCACCATGTCCTGAAACGCAGGCGCCGGGCCAGGATGGGCCCGGCCGCCTTGCTTCGCGCGTCCCACCGGCGTCTACACGGCGTTTCAGCCGGGGTATGGGACCCTGCGTGTTAATCTAGTGTGTCACTTCCGGTCTGCCCCCCATGATCCAGCAACGCACTCTCAAGAACACGATCCGCGCCACCGGCGTTGGCCTGCACAGCGGTGACAAGGTCTACATGACCCTGCGCCCGGCACCGGTCAACCATGGCATCGTGTTCCGTCGCGTCGATCTGGACCCGGTGGTGGAAGTGCCCGCCAAGGCCGAACTGGTCACCGAAGTGACCCTGTGCACCGGCCTGACCTGCAACGACGCCAAGATCCAGACTGTCGAACACCTGATGTCGGCCCTGGCCGGCCTGGGTGTGGACAACATCATCGTCGAACTGTCCTCGCCGGAACTGCCGATCATGGACGGTTCGTCCGGGCCGTTCGTGTTCCTGCTGCAGTCGGCCGGCATCGTGGAACAGAACGCGCCCAAGCGCTTCATCCGCGTGCTGAAGACCGTGGAAGTGACGGAGGGCGACAAGGTGGCCCGCTTCACCCCGTACGAGGGCTACAAGCTGGGCTTCACCATCCAGTTCGACCACCCGATGATTCCGGCCAAGCAGTCGCGCCAGGAAATCGAGTTCTCCACGCAGGCCTACACCAAGGAAATCTCCCGCGCGCGCACCTTCGGTTTCATGCGCGACCTGGAATACATGCGCGAGCGCAACCTGGGCCTGGGCGGTTCGATGGACAACGCCATCGTGCTGGACGAGTTCCGTGTATTGAACGAAGACGGCCTGCGCTACGCCGACGAATTCGTGCGCCACAAGATTCTTGACGCCATTGGCGATCTTTATCTGGCCGGTGGCCAGGTGTTGGGGGCCTACGAGGGCTTCAAGTCGGGCCACGCGCTCAACAACAAGCTGGTGCGGGCGCTGATGGCTGATGCCACCGCCTGGGAATGGGTGACCTATGAATCGCCCAGCGTGGAAGACCCGGTGGTGTATGCCATGCCGGCCTACGCGTGATCGCTTAAGTTGTTGAATTGAATAGAAACGACGCCGCCTTCCAGGGCGGCGTTGTCGTTTCCGTGGCCGCTGCCGACCGGCGCCGTGAAGCGTGACGTGAATGCGCTCACCGGGTCACGGTTTTGTGAACCCGGCCGATCGAAAGCCTGAATTTAACGTTGTTTTAACAACAATCTAACGACTCGACCACGGGGTGCCGCTAGGATGCGACCCGGCCCCCGAAAATGTTTCACGCTGCGGTGACACGCGCGACGGGGAGCGGAGCCGGATGCTCCGCTGCCATCAGGACCCTTTTCCCGTTTTACCGGGGACATCCTGCAAGGCTGCCAAGGCGTCGCGTAGCCCTTTGTGCGTGGCGGCTGAAACTGCGTGGGGGCCATTCCGGTTGTCGTGTGCTGGGGAGCGCGAGGGAGTGGGAGACGCAGTCTTGATGGTCACCTTGGTGGCCTTCAGCCCGATGGACCGGGCCGCGTCGAGCAACTGGGCTTCGGCAAGCCGCAACTTGGCATGCCAGACCGGGGATTCGACGAGAAAAACGAGGTGTTCGCCGTCCACATTGGCCAACCGGCAACGGTTGCGCAGCGGGGGCGGCAGTTGGGGGCGCAACTGACGGTCCAGCGCGTCGAGCCACAAGGCACGCCGCAGCGGGTTCCCGCTTTTGTCCGCCATCACTGCATCCAGGGCCGGTTTCGGCTTGGACGCAGGGCGAACGCTGGATTTCGGCTCAGACATGAAAACTCACTGATGGCATTCAAAAAGATCGTAATCAAAACGCGTGAACGTCAGGCCAAATCGCCGCTCACGCGTCTGCGGTTCTACTTCGAGGACCGCCCCCGCGCCCTGCTGGGCAGCGTGCTCGGGGTAGGCTGCATTATCGGCCTTGCCGGCGGCTTCGGCGCCAGTGCGCTGAACGACTCGCGCCTGCAGGCCAAGGTCGACCGCCAGGAGGCCGAGCTGGCCAAGGTCCAGCGCGATGCGCAGACCCAGGTCAACGCACTGGCCGCGCGCATGGGCGAGCTGCAGGCCCAGGCCACCCGCCTGAACGCGCTGGGCGAACGGCTGACCCAGATGGGCAAGCTGGAAGACGGCGAATTCGACTTCAACGAGACCCCCGGCCTGGGTGACGGCGATGCCGGCGGCCCGACCGCGGACATCCCGGTGAAGGACGTCAACGCCGACTTACAGGTGCTGGAGCAGCGCTTCGCTGCTTCAGGCCGCCAGTTGTCGGTGATGGAATCGCTGATGTTCGACCACCAGTTGCAGCAGAACGCCGTGCCCTCGCGCATGCCGATCCGCAACACCTACATTACGTCCAACTTCGGTACCCGTGCCGACCCGTTCGGTCGCGGTGCCGCCACTCACAAGGGCATGGACTTCCACGCCCGCGTCGGTGACCCGGTGATGTCGGTGGCCGATGGCGTGGTCAGCTTCTCCGGGGTGAAGGGCGGCTACGGCAACGTGGTCGACGTGGACCATGGCAACGGCTACGTGACCCGCTATGCGCACAATTCGCGCCTGGTGGTGAAGGTGGGCGACCTGGTGCGCGCCGGCCAGGAAGTGGCCAAGGCCGGTTCCACCGGCCGCTCGACCGGTGCCCACGTGCACTTCGAAGTCTGGGAAAACGGCAACGTGGTCAACCCGCGCAAGTTCCTGGGTGACGGCGGCAACACGCCGGTGGGCCGTATCAGCCGCGGCTGAGCCCCCGTCCGGGGTCGGATCCCTTCCGCAACGCGGAAGGGCTCTGACCCCATCGCGCAAGGGTTGAAACCCCTGCCGCCCGTCCCAAGCTACAATGGGTGTTGCCATCGACAGGGCGCCAGGCGCCCTGTTTCGTTTGCGGCGGACGGATCCCCAGGGGGACGACCGGGCCGCTGTGTCCATCCAACCCGGTTCCTTCAATGATCAACAGCCTGCTTACCCGCGTATTTGGCAGTCGTAACGAACGACAGCTGCGCCAGCTCAACCGCATCGTCGCCAAGATCAATGCGCTGGAGCCGGAGATCGAGAAGCTTTCCGACGAGCAGCTGCAGGCCAAGACGCCGGAGTTCAAGCAGCGCATCGCCGGCGGTGAAGCCCTGGACAAGGTGCTGCCCGAAGCCTTCGCGGTCTGCCGCGAAGCCGGCCGCCGCGTGCTGGGCATGCGCCACTACGACGTGCAGCTGATCGGCGGCATGGTGCTTCACCTGGGCAAGATTGCAGAAATGCGCACCGGTGAAGGCAAGACCCTGGTGGCGACCCTGCCGGTGTACCTGAACGCGCTGGAAGGCAAGGGCGTGCACGTGGTCACCGTGAACGACTACCTGGCCCGCCGCGACGCCGCGCAGATGGGCAAGTTGTACAACTGGCTGGGCCTGAGCGTGGGCGTGGTGTACCCGGGCATGCCGCACAGCGACAAGCGCGAAGCCTACGCCGCCGACATCACCTACGGCACCAACAACGAATTCGGTTTCGACTACCTGCGCGACAACATGGCGCTGTCCAAGGCCGACCGCTACCAGCGCGGCCTGCACTACGCCATCGTCGACGAAGTCGACTCCATCCTGATCGACGAAGCGCGTACCCCGCTGATCATCTCCGGCCCGGCCGACGATTCCCCGGAGCTGTACATCCGGGTGAACCGCATCGTGCCGAACCTGGTGAAGCAGGAAGCCGAAGACGGCGAAGGCGACTTCTGGGTCGACGAAAAGGGCAAGCAGGTGCACCTGTCCGAAGCGGGCATGGAGCACGCCGAGCAGCTGCTGGTCGACGCCGGCATCCTCGACGGCCAGACCGAAGGCCTGTACGCGGCGCAGAACCTGACCGTGGTCCACCATCTGAATGCCGCACTGCGCGCGCACGCCATCTACCAGCGTGACGTGGACTACATCGTGCGCGACGGCGAAGTGGTCATCGTCGATGAGTTCACCGGCCGTACCCTGTCCGGCCGCCGCTGGTCCGACGGTCTGCACCAGGCCGTGGAAGCGAAGGAAGGCGTGCCGGTACAGCGCGAGAACCAGACGCTGGCCAGCATCACCTTCCAGAACCTGTTCCGCATGTACAAGAAGCTGTCCGGCATGACCGGTACGGCCGATACCGAAGCGTTCGAGTTCCAGAGCATCTACGGCCTGGAAGTGGTGGTCATTCCGACCAACCGCCCGACCATCCGCAAGGACAGCCCGGACCAGGTGTTCCTGAACCGCAAGGGCAAGTTCAATGCGGTGCTGGCCGACATCGAAGAGTGCGCCAAGCGCGGCCAGCCGGTGCTGGTGGGTACCACCTCGATCGAAACCTCGGAAATGCTGTCCGAGCACCTGCGCAAGGCCGGTGTGAAGCACGAAGTGCTGAACGCCAAGCAGCATGACCGCGAAGCGACCATCGTCGCCAACGCCGGTCGCCCGGCCGCCGTGACCATCGCCACCAACATGGCCGGCCGTGGTACCGACATCGTGCTGGGCGGTTCGCTGGAAGCGGAAATCCACGAGCTGGGCGAAGGCGCTACCGACGAGCAGAAGGCCGCGATCAAGGCCGAATGGCAGAAGCGCCACGATGCAGTGAAGGCCGCTGGCGGCCTGCACATCGTTGGTACCGAACGCCACGAATCGCGCCGTATCGACAACCAGCTGCGCGGTCGTTCCGGCCGCCAGGGTGACCCGGGTTCGTCCCGCTTCTACCTGTCGCTGGAAGACAACCTGATGCGTATCTTCGCCTCTGACTGGGTGCAGAAGGCCATGCGCATGATGGGCATGAAGGAAGACGACGTCATCGAAGACCGCCTGGTCAGCCGCCAGATCGAGAAGGCGCAGCGCAAGGTGGAAGCGCACAACTTCGACATCCGCAAGAACCTGCTGGACTTCGACGACGTCAACAATGACCAGCGCAAGGTGATCTATTCCCAGCGCGATGAACTGCTGGACGCCGAATCGGTGAAGGACAACGTCGATGGCATCCGCGACGACGTGATCTTCGACGTGGTGGCGCGCTTCGTGCCGCCGAACTCGATCGATGAACAGTGGGACCTGCGCGGCCTGGAAGCTACCCTGGAATCGGATTTCGGCCTGCAGATGTCGCTGGTCGACATGGTCAAGTCGCACGAAGAACTGGACGCCGAAGCCATTGCCGCCAAGGTGCTGGAGCGCGTGAACCAGCACTTCGCCGAGAAGGAAGCCGGCGTGGGCGAAGAGACCATGCGTGCGCTGGAAAAGCACGTGATGCTGACCGTGCTGGACCAGAGCTGGAAGGAACACCTGGCCCGCATGGACTACCTGCGCCAGGGCATCTACCTGCGCGGCTACGCACAGAAGCAGCCCAAGCAGGAATACAAGAAGGAAGCCTTCGAGCTGTTCTCGGACATGCTGGAAAACGTGAAGCGCGAAGTGGTGACCCTGCTGGCCCGCGTACGTATCCGCAGCGACGAGGAAGTGCAGGCGCTGGAAGCGGCCGAACGCCAGCAGGCGCAGGCGCGCCTGAGCCAGTCGCAGTTCCAGCACCAGGATGCCGGCGGCTACAGCGCCGACGAAGAAGCCGCCCAAGTGCAGGCCGCACAGCAGGGCGTGGCGCAGCGCCAGCGCGACGAACCGAAGGTCGGCCGTAACGACCCGTGCCCGTGCGGCAGTGGCAAGAAGTTCAAGCACTGCCACGGTCAGCTGAGCTGAGCTGAGTAAACCGAGCTGAGTCGCAAAAGCCCCGCAAATGCGGGGCTTTTTTTGTTCTGGCAGATGCGTCTTGTGAGCCATTTCCCATAACGAGAGTTTTCAGATTTATCTGACCCGCGTGTCGGGGCAACCCCCACACCAAAGTCAGGCCCGCGCCATGGGCAGCTCCCGTTCGCGCCCGTATGTTGCACGGGCTCTGCGGTGGGACTGCAGAACCTGCCGGCGGAGCTGCGTCGATGTCGCCCCCGCGATACCGCGCATCCCTGATCGACAAACACATGGAGCTTCATGAACAGGATCTATCGCCAGGTGTTCAACCACACCACCGGCCAGGTGCAGGTTGCATCTGAACTCACCACGTCACATTCGCCGGGCCGCGCCAGCGTCGGCCACGTCCACCGTTCGTCGTCGCTGCGCAGCGCGCTGCTGCTGGCGCTGGGCCTGGCCGCGCTGCCCGCGCAGTCGGCGCTGGCCGCTGCCTATGACTTCCCCAGCAACGAGACCGTGTCCGACAGCCGCGGCTATGTGGATGGCTTCCGCATCGGTGTGAATTCGCCGATCACCATCGACCTGATGCCGGGCGCGGTGCTGACCGCCAATGGCCCGGTGTCGCTGGGTACGACTGTCGGCGGCATCGGTACCCTGAACGTGACCGGGCTCGGCAGCAGCGTCGTGCTGACCGACACGTTCGAAGACATGCGCGTGGGTGATGCCGGCAAGGGCGTGCTGAACCTGACCGGCGGCGGCACCGTGACCGTGGCCCGCAACGTGGTCCTGGGCAACGTGTCCGGCGGCGAGGGTGCGGCGCTGGTCAGCGGTGTGGGTTCCAAGCTCACCGCACGCCAGATCGATATCGGCAAGGCCGGTACCGGCAGCCTGGTGATCAGCAATGGTGGCGTGGTCGACACCACCGCGGTGAACAGCTCCACCCTGCTGCAGGGCATGCGCATCGGCGCGGAAGCAGGCAGCACCGGTTCGGTCACCGTCGACACCGGTGGTGTACTGAACATCGCCAACAACCACCTGATCGTCGGCCAGCGCGGCCAGGGCGAGCTGAACATTGCCAGCGGCGGCATCGTCAACGTCGGCCAGACCCTGGCCGTGGGCATCGTCGACGGCGCCACCGGCACGGTCAACGTGACCGACGGCGTACTGGTGGCCCAGGACATCCTGCTCGGCCAGGAGTCCGGCTCGACCGCCACTCTGCGCGTGTCCGGCGCCAGCACCGTGCAGACCGACACCTTTGAACTGGGCGAACGCGGCAATGCACTGCTGCGCGTGGAAAACGGTGGCGTGCTGCGCGCCACCACTTCGCTGATCGCCGAAACGCCGGACGGTTCGTCGGGTGACCGGGGCCAGGTCGGTCGCATTGAAGTCAGCGGTGCCGGTTCGGCCATCGAATCGGCACGCGTGGACGCCACGGCCAGCCTGTTGATCGACAACGGCGGCGCGATCCGTTCGAACGTGGCCAACATCAAGAACTCGTTCGGTGCCGGTACCGGCGCCGGCCGTGCCAAGGCCACCCTGACCGGTGCCGACAGCCAGTGGATCAACACCGGCGTGATGGAAGTCACCACCGACCTGCAGGTGCTCGACGGCGCCCGCATCAGCACCGACACCCTCAGTGTGTCCGGTGGCTCGGACTTCCCGAAGGGCACCGCCGCGCTGTACCCCGAACAGGTCGTGGTCAGCGGCGAGGGCTCGTCCATCACCGCTGCCAACGGTATCTCCGTCGGCCGCACCACCTTCGATCCGCTCGGCGTGCTGGCGGTGAACAACGGTGCCAAGCTCAGTGCCGGCACCGGCTATACCCTGGACAACAGCGGCTATCTGGTCATCGGTGGCGGCCTGCAGGACTGGACCGCTGCCGACGGCCCCACCTGGGCAGCGGCCGAAGCGGCCGGTGAACTGGATGGTTCGCCGATCACCATGAACAACGGCCAGGGCGGCCTGCTGTTCAACCACACCGGTGACATCACCCTGTCCAATACCATCGCCAGCTCGTCTGCGTCGATGACCTACGGTGGCCTGCACCAGCTGGCCGGCAGCACCACCCTGGACGGTGACCTGACCGCCTTCGGCGGCGACATCAACGTCAGCGGCGGCACCCTGGTCATCAATTCCGATACCTATACCGGCCAGGGCTACACCGGCAGCAGCCAGGCGGTGACGCAGGACATCACCGTGACCGGCGGCACCCTGGTGCTCAATGGCGCGTCGGGCTTCCAGCAGGAGATCAACTACGGCACGGGCCTGGGCAGCGCGATCATCCGCAGCTCGACCGCCAACATCCGCGACGGCGGCGTGCTGGCCGGCAACGCCGCCGTGGGCCAGACCTTCGTGCGCAATGGCGCGGTGCTGTCTCCGGGCCAGAACGGTGTGGGCGCCATCACCATCGATGGTGACCTGTACTTCAACAACATGGCCGTCACCCCGGAACAGGTCGCCGGCAAGGCGTTCTACGATGTGGACGTGCTGGGCAATGGCCAGGCCGACCTGCTGACGGTGGCCGGCAAGGCCTACCTGGGCAAGGTCAACTATGCCGGTGAACACGGTGCCACCGGCGTGCGCATCACCGCGCTGGACCCGGCCACCAGCTACCAGAATGGCCAGAGCTACACGATCCTGAGCGCGGCCGGCGGTATTGAAGGCCAGTTCGATGACGTGATCTCGCGTTCGGCCTTCCTCGACCCCAGCCTGGTGCAGACCGGCAACGACGTGCGTCTGCTGATCGCGGTGAAGAGTGACGAGACGGGCCCGGGGCCTGGCCCTGGCCCCGATCCGGGCCCGGGTCCGAACCCGAATCCGGGCACGCCGGGTACCCCGGGCGAGGGCGGTGGCGCGACCCCGCCGGCCGTGTTCGGTGCCGTTGCCGCCACCGGCAATCACCTGGCCACTGCCGGCGCGCTGGACACCCTGCAGCAGTCCGGGCAGGCGCTGGCGTTGTACAACCAGCTGCTGATGCTGGACGCCGACGAAGCGCGGCTGGCCTTCGATCACCTGTCCGGCGAAATCCACGCCAGCAACCGTGCGTTGCTGCTGGATGATCGCTTCCTGCGTGAAGGCATTTCCCAGCGCCTGCGCACCGACCCGTCGATCAAGGCGCAGGGCGGTGGCTTCTGGCTGTCCGGCGGTGGCGCCGCCAATCGCCAGGACGGCGACCACGGCAGCGCCCGCAGCCGCCAGCACCGCGAAGGCCTGATGGCCGGCCTGGACTGGACCTTCGGTGAAGCCTGGACCGTGGGCCTGGCCGCCGGCGCCGAGACGCTGCGCCAGCAGGTGGACGCGCGCAGCAGCAAGGCCGATGTCGATGCCGTGCACGGTGGCCTGTACGCCTCCTATCGCATGGGCGAAGCCTGGTTCACCGCCGGTGCCAGCTATGCCGACTACGACCTGGATACCGACCGCACGTCGATCGTCGGTGGCATGCAGCAGCGCCTGCGTGCCGGCTACAGCGCCGATGCCGTGTCCGGCTTCGCCGAAGGCGGCTGGGACATGGACCTGGATCGCCTGGTGCTGACCCCGTACGTGGCCGTGGCCTACACCCGCCTGTCCACCGATGCGGCGCAGGAAACCGGCGGCAGCACCGCGCTGGTGATCGATGCCAGCAAGGACGAGGTGTGGACCGCGACCGCCGGCCTGCGCGCCAGCTGGGACATCAGCGCCGGCCAGGACGACGGTGCCCGACTGGTGGCCGGCCTGGCCTGGCAGAACGCGGCCGGCGATGTGCGCAGCAGCTCGCGCCAGCGCTTTGCAGTGGGCAGCAGCACCTTCAGCATCGATGGCGTGCCGCTGGCCCGCAACGTCGGCATCGCCGAGCTGGGCGTGTCGGTGAACATCAGCGACAACAGCCGTCTGTCGCTGGGCGCACAGGGCCGCGCCGGTGGCGGCCAGCATGAGCTGGGCGCGCAGATGACCTGGAACGTGCAGTTCTGATCACGCGTACTGCGTGGATGTAGACCGGGGGCCCCGCAAGGGGCCCCTTTTTTTTGGTTCTTCAGCCAACTCCGGAACGCGCTTCTTGTGAGCGTCTGCTCACAACGAAATTTTTCAGACTTGCCCGACTCACGTGGCGGGGCAACCCTCACAGGAAAGTCGGACCCCTGCCATGTGCATGCATCGACGCCGCCCGTAACTTGCTGGAGCCCCGCGGCGGGGCTGCAGAACCTGCCGGCGGAGCTGCGCCGATGTCGCCCCCGCGGCATCGCGTATCCCTGATCGACATCCACATGGAGCTTCATGAACAGGATCTATCGCCTGGTGTTCAATCGCACCACCGGCCAGATGCAGGTCGCATCTGAACTTGCCGCCTCGCAAGCGCCCGGTCGCGCCAGCGTCGGCCACACCCACCGCCCCGCGTCGCTGCGCACTGCGCTGCTGCTGGCCCTGGGCCTGGCCGTGCTGCCCGCGCAGTCGGCACTGGCGGCCGCGTACGAGTTCACCGCCGACGACACGGTGAGTGATCCGCGCAGCTACGTCGACGGCTTCCGCGTCGGCCCGGACGGCACCGTGGTGGTCAACGTTGTCGATGGCGGCAGCCTGGCAACCAACGGATTTGCTTCCCTGGGCACGCTGGCCGGTGGCGTCGGCACGTTGAACGTGTCCGGTACCGGCCGCGTCAGCCTGACCAGCGTGTTTGACGACATGCGCGTAGGCGATGCCGGCAGGGGAGCGCTGAACGTCAGCAACGGCGGCACCGTCGCGGTGAGGCGCAACGTGCTGCTGGGCACCCTGGCCGGCAGCCACGGTGCGGTGCGGGTCGACGGTGCAGGTTCAACGTTCACCGCACGCCAGTTCGAGGTCGGCAACTTCGGCAGCGGTGAACTGGTAATCAGCAACGGCGGCGTGGTGGAAACCATTACCGCGCCCGTTCCGCTGTCGTACGGCATGCGCATCGGCGCGTCATCAGGCAGCACCGGTTCGGTCACGGTCGACACCAGCGGCGTACTGAACATCACCGACAACCATCTGTTCGTCGGCCAGCGCGGCAATGGCGAGCTGAACATTGCCAGCGGTGGTGCGGTCAACGTTGGTCGGACCCTGGCGGTGGGCATAGACGACGGTGTCACTGGCACGGTCAGGGTGACCGATGGCGGCGTCCTGGTGGCCAAGGACATCGTGCTCGCCCAGAATACCGACACGACCGGTACCCTGCTGGTGTCCACGGCCAGCAGCGTGCAGGCCGATACGGTCGAATTGGCGCACTACGGCCACGCGCTGCTGCGGGTGGAGAACGGTGGCGTGCTGCATGCGACCACCTCGCTGATCGCCGAAGGGCCGAACCTGCTCTTCGGCGACGAGGGGCAGGTTGGGCGCATTGAAGTGAGTGGCGCGGGTTCGGCCATTGAGTCGGCGCGCGTGGAGGCCACGGCCAGTCTGCGGGTCGACAACGGCGGCGCGATCCGTTCGGACGTGGCCAAACTCCAGAATTCGTACGGTGCCAGTGCCGACGGCAGCCGGACCAAGGCCACCCTGACCGGCGCCGGCAGCCAGTGGGTCAACAGCGGCGCCATGCAGGTCACCACCGACCTGCAGGTGCTCGATGGCGCCCAGATCACCACCGATACGCTCACCGTGACCGGTGGCGCGCAGTGGCCCAAGCACGACATCGAGCCGTACCCCGAACAGGTCCTGGTCAGTGGTGCCGGTTCGTCCATCAGCGCTGCCAACGGCATCACCGTCGGCAGGGGCACGTTCGATCCGCTCGGCGTGCTGGTGGTGAACAACGGTGCCACGCTCAGTGCCGGCACCGGCTATACGCTGGACCACAACGGCTACCTGGCCATCGGTGGCGGCCTGCAGGACTGGACCAGGGCGGGCGGCCCGGTGTGGGCAGCGGCCGAAGCGGCCGGTGAACTGGACGGTTCGCCGATCACCATGAACAACGGCCAGGGCGGCCTGCTGTTCAACCACACCGGTGACATCACCCTGTCCAACACCATCGCCAGCTCCTCTGCGTCGATGACCTACGGTGGCCTGCATCAACTGGCCGGCAGCACCACGCTGGACGGTGACCTGACCGCCTTTGGCGGCGACATCAACGTCAGCGGCGGCACCCTGGTCATCAATTCCGATACCTATACCGGCCAGGGCTACAGCGGCAGCAGCCAGGCGCTGCCGCAGGGCATCACCGTGACCGGCGGCACCCTGGTGCTGAACGGTGCGTCGGGCTTCCAGCAGGAGATCAGCTACGGCGCGGGCTTCGGCAGCGCGATCATCCGCAGCTCGACCGCCATCGTCCTCGACGGCGGCGTGCTGGCCGGCAACGCTACCGTGGGCCAGACCGTCGTGCGCAACGGCGCGGTGCTGTCTCCGGGCCACAACGGTGTGGGCACCATCACCATCGATGGTGACCTGTACTTCAACAACATGGCTGCCACCGCCGAGGAGGTCGCCGACAAGGCGTTCTACGACGTGGACGTGCTGGGCAACGGACAGGCCGACCTGCTGACGGTGACCGGCAAGGCCTACCTGGGCCACGTCGCTCATTCCGGTGAACATGGTGCCACCGGCGTGCGCATCACCGCGCTGGACCCGGCCACCAGCTACCAGAAGGGCCAGAGCTATACGATCCTGAGTGCGGCCGGCGGCATTGAAGGCCAGTTCGATGACGTGATCTCGCGTTCGGCCTTCCTCGACCCCAATCTGGTGCAGACCGGCAACGACGTGCGTCTGTTGATCGGGGTCAAGAGTGACGGGCAGGGCCCGGATCCCGGTTCGGAGGATGGCGGCGTGACCCCGCCGGCCGTATTCGGCGCCGTGGCCACCACCGGCAACCACCAGGCCATTGCCGGCGCGCTGGACACCCTGCAGCAGTCCGGGCAGGCGCTGGCGCTGTACAACCAGCTGCTGATGCTGGACGCCGACGAAGCGCGGCTGGCCTTCGATCACCTGTCCGGCGAAATCCACGCCAGCAACCGTGCGTTGCTGCTGGATGATCGCTTCCTGCGTGAAGGCATTTCCCAGCGCCTGCGCACCGACCCGTCGATCAAGGCGCAGGGCGGTGGCTTCTGGCTGTCCGGCGGTGGCGCCGCCAATCGCCAGGACGGCGACCACGGCAGCGCCCGTAGCCGTCAGCACCGCGAAGGCCTGATGGCCGGCCTGGACTGGACCTTCGGTGACGCCTGGACCGTGGGCCTGGCCGCCGGTGCCGAAACGCTGCGCCAGCAAGTGGATACGCGCAGCAGCAAGGCCGATGTCGATGCCGTGCACGGCGGCCTGTATGCCTCCTACCGCATGGGCGAAGCCTGGTTCACCGCCGGTGCCAGCTATGCCGACTACGACCTGGATACCGACCGCACGTCGATCGTCGGTGGCATGCAGCAGCGCCTGCGTGCCGGCTACAGCGCCGATGCCGTGTCCGGCTTCGCCGAAGGCGGCTGGGACATGGACCTGGATCGCCTGGTGCTGACCCCGTACGTGGCCGTGGCCTACACCCGCCTGTCCACCGATGCGGCGCAGGAAACCGGCGGCAGCACCGCGCTGGTGATCGATGCCAGCAAGGACGAGGTGTGGACCGCGACCGCCGGCCTGCGTGCCAGCTGGGACATCAGCGCCGGCCAGGACGACGGTGCCCGCCTGGTGGCCGGCCTGGCCTGGCAGAACGCGGCCGGCGATGTGCGTAGCCGCTCGCGTCATCAGTTCGTGGTGGGCAGTAGCGCGTTCAGCATCGATGGCGTACCGCTGGCCCGCAATGTCGGCATCGCCGAGCTGGGCGTGGCGGTGAACACCGGCGCACACAGCCGTCTGTCGCTGGGCGCGCAGGGTCGTCTGGGTAGCGGTCAGCGTGAGCTCGGCGCACAGATGACCTGGAACGTGCAGTTCTGATCACGCCTGCCGCTTAGGTGTAGAGCGGGGCCCCGAAAGGGGCCCCCTTTTCAGGGTTGCGCTGGGCGCCGCCGATTGGGCATGCTCTGGCCATGCCTCCCCCGAAACGATCGATTCATGTGGTGGCCGCAGTCATCACCGACGCCCGCGGCCGCGTGCTGCTGAACCGCCGCACCGAGAACCGCGACATGGCCGGGCTGTGGGAATTCCCCGGCGGCAAGCGCGAACCGGGTGAAACCTCCGAACAGGCCCTGGTGCGCGAACTGCGCGAAGAACTGGGCATCGAGGCTGACATCGGCGACTGGCTGATGGATGTGCCGCAGCATTACCCCGACAAGCACCTGACCCTGGAAGTGCGCCATGTGCGCAGCTGGAAGGGCAGCCCGCGCGGGCGCGAAGGCCAGGCCATCACCTGGGTAGCCCAGGACAAGCTGGGCCGCTATTCGATGCCGCCGGCCGATCTGCCGGTGGTGGCTGCACTACGCCAGCCCGACCAGTACCTGATCACCCCGGCGCCGGCCGACGATGACGCACTGGCACAGCAGTGGCAGCAGCAGCTGCAGCAGGCGGTCGCCGCCGGCCACCAGCGCATCCAGTTGCGTCTGCCACCTCAGCACCCGCAACGCCAGATGCTGATCGAAAGCGCCATCGGCTCCCACCGTCGCGGCGGGCCGCAGTGGCTGGTCAACCGCGATATCGAACTGGCCGCGGCGCTGGGAGTCGGGGTGCATCTGGGCAGTGAGCAGGTGCTGGCGCTGGCCGAGCGCCCCTTGCCGGCCGGCCAGCTGGTGGCCGCCTCGTGTCACGACCTGGCGCAACTGCAGGCCGCGCAGCGGCTGGGCTGCGACTTTGCAGTGCTGGGGCCGGTGCAGGCCACCGCCAGCCATCCCGGTGCCACGCCGCTGGGCTGGGAAGGATTCGCTGCGCTGCGTGCGCAGGTGTCGTTGCCGATCTACGCGTTGGGCGGGATGGAACCGCACCACGTGGCCGACGCCCGCCGCCACGGCGCACAGGGCATCGCCGCGATCCGCGGCCTGTGGCCCACCTGAGCGGGCGCCTGAGGGGTCGGATCCGCGCGCAGCGCGGCTCTGACCCCAGAGGTTGCCAGAGGTTGAGGCAGGGTCAGAGCCGCGCTGCGCGCGGATCCGACCCCACCGGTGGATGCGATCTCAAAGGGTGATCCAGAAACACCCGTACTGCCGCCGCAACCCCACCACCGTGGCCGCGCGCGTAGCGCTGCCCGGCAGCGTCTGCTCCAGCCGCAGCCCCACCGGGTGCCGGCGCACAGGTGTCTCAGCGTCCTCAGGGTCGGATCCCTGCACCGCAGGGCTCTGACCCTCATCCACCGCCTGCTGCGGGTACACCGGCACCACATCCACCAGCGGGCGCCGCACAACCGATTCCAGCTGCCCCAGGATGCGCTGCGCTCCTGCATCGGACACCGCACCCCACAGATACAGCGACGACAGCCGATTCACATCGCCGGTCGCCACGGCGGTCTGCACCGCCTGCACCAGCTCGCTCAGCCGGCGCGGGCACTGCGCACCCAGTGTGTCGCGCTGCGCGGTGGCACCGGCCGGTGCGGGCGGCGGTTGCCGCGACCGCGCGCCCAGGCTGTCGCAGGGGCGGTCGGTGTACACGCTCTGGCCCTGCGCATCGGTACAGCGGTTCAAGCGCGTGGCCTGCGCGTGGGCCAGCACCGGCAGACTGGCCAGCACGACAGCCAGCACGGCGGGAATTGCGAGGTTCATGGGCCCAGCGTAACGCCGATGCCGACAAAGTTGTGCGTAATCAGCCCTGCAACAGCTTCAGCACCGACACCGTCGGCTTGGCCAGGTTCAGGGTGTAGAAGTGCAGGCCCGGCGCGCCGCCGTCCACCAGACGCTGGCACAGCCCGGAGACCACCTCGGCACCGAACGCCCGCACCGATTCGGCATCGTCGCCGTATGCCTGCATCTTGCGGCTGATCCAGCGCGGGATTTCGGCGCCGCACTGTTCGGAAAAGCGGCGAAGCTGGCTGAAGTTGGCGATGGGCATGATGCCCGGCACGATCGGCACCGTCACGCCCAGCTTGCGCACGGCATCCACGAAGTGGAAATACGCATCGGCGTTGAAAAAGTACTGGGTGATGGCGGCATCGGCGCCGGCATCGATCTTGGCCTTGAAATGCCGCAGGTCGGCCAACGCATCCGACGCCTGCGGGTGGGTTTCCGGGTAGGCGCCCACTTCAATGTGGAAGGCGTCGCCGTGTTCGGCACGGATGAAGGCGATCAGTTCAGCGGCGTAGCGCATGTCGCCGGGAAACCCCATGCCCGAGGGCAGGTCGCCGCGCAGTGCGACCAGCCGGCGGCAGCCGATGGCGCGGTACAGCTTCAGCAGCTCGCGGATCTCCTGGCGGGTGCCGCCCACACAGGACAGGTGGGGTGCCGCGTCGAAACCATGGTGCTGGTTGAGGTGGCGCACCGTTTCGGAGGTGTAGCTGAGCGTGGAGCCACCGGCGCCGAAGGTACAGGACACATAGTCGGGCGCGTAGGCCTTCAACCGGGCGGCGGCACGGTCCAGCTGGCCACGCTGCTCATCGGTCTTGGGCGGGTAGAACTCGAAGCTGATGGCGGTCATGGCACGGGCAGTGGCGGCGGGTGCGGTCTAGTATATCTCTCCATCAAGATAGATGTGAAGTTGCAGGGCGTGAAGAACTGGCCCGTCGCGAGCGACCGTTCACCCGGCTGCCGGGCCGTTGCTCCTGAATCGCAACCGCGGACCCCGCTCCGCCGGCACTCACAACTCGGCACTGACCGGGCTGGTGAGGAAGCCCCAGAGCAGCCTCGCCATTACCGCCGGAGAACGTGCCTGCGCGCGCGCATGGTCCAGCAGCGCATCCAGGCGCGGGCGGTCGTAAAGATGGCCTGCGAGCAGCACCGCATGGATGCGGCGGGTATTGCGGATGTCCTGCAGGGGATTGCCGTCGAGCAGCACCAGGTCGGCTGCTTTGCCTACCGCCACACTGCCGTGCACGGACTGCAGTTCCAAGTGACGCGCGGCCTGCAGTGTGGCGGCGCGCAGCACATCGGCCTGGCCCAGGCCGGCCTGCTGCAGCCATTGCAGTTCATCGTGGTAGCGGAATCCGCCCAGGCCGGTGTCGGTGCCGACCAGTACCCGCACGCCAGCGCGATGGGCGGCGCCGGTCAACGCAAGGCCATGGCGGAAGTACGCCTGCAGTGCGGCATCGCCACGGGGGCCGGGATAACGTGCGACCGTAGCTTGAAGATCATCGCGCCAGGCCCAGCGCGACAATGGATCCAGATATACCAAGCGCGGGTCGTTGATGAAGGCCGGATCACGGGCGCGCGCATCTTCCTCGCGGGTAACATGGGTGGGCACGAACACGGCACCACTGGCGTGCATCACCGCGAACGCTTCCTCGCAGACTGCGGACTGGTGACCTGCGACCATCTGCTCGGCCAGCGCCGTTGGATCCTCACCATCGAGCTTGCCTTCGCGCCATTGCGTGGCATTGTCGAAGCATTGGCGGGGAAATATATGCGCGTGCTCGAAGCTCCGCTGGCCGGCCTGCAGCGCATCCTGTAACTGGACCGCCTTGGGCAGGTGGCCGACCAGCGGACGCTGCAGGCGCTGTGCCTCGACAGCCAGCTGTTGGTAGGTATCCGCGCGCAACCGGTTGTAGACCTTCAGTGCATCGATGCCGCGGGCATCGTATTCGCGTGCACGGCGCATCGCTTCATCTGCCCGCATCTCGGGGTCTTCGAAGTAGAAGCTGGCCACCTGCACGAAGCGGGGCGCGACCTGCTGCCCTGCAATGGCCTGGGCGGTCCAGCGGCGCTTGTCGGCCACGCAGGCGATCAATGGATCAGTGCGCTGCGGGCAATCCATCATGTCGCGTGTGCCGGTGATGCCGTTGGCCAGCATCATTGGGAATTGGAGCTGGGGTGACAGCTGCAAGGCGTGGGTGTGCATGTCCCAGAATCCCGGCGACAGCCAACGGCCGCCGGCATCAAGCACTGGTAGCGCCGGATCCGGGGTCGCATCGCCAATGGCAGCGATGCGGCCTTCGCGTACCGTCACTGTGGTGGGTTCGCTGGCCTGTCCGTTCACCACATCCAGCACCCGCACATTCACGATTACCCGGCTGTTGCCGGTTTCGGGCTTCGGCGGTGCCTGCAGTGGCCAGAACAATGCGGCGGCGAACAGCAAGGGAGGCGTTGCCAGGCTGGCGGTGAATACCAAGGCCAATCGCTTCCAGCGGCGGCGAGGGGAGGAGGACAATGCGCGTGCTGCTTCCATGAGCCAGCGATCCTTGCAGGAGGTCACCGGCAGGGTGCGACAATGGCGGCCCTGGCGCCAGTGACCTTCGGTTCGCGGCCCCTCGGCCGGGCCGCGGCGGTTACTCTGTGCTGGACCTTCTGCTGCCACCACACCATGTCCATCGTCCTCACCGAATTCGCCCGTCCCCGCCTGTTCCCGCGCGTGCCGCGTGGCAACACCATCCAGGACGTCAGCGCCGAGCAGTTCCAGGCGCACCTGAACGCGCACGCGCCGTTCAAGGTGCTGGATGGCTATGCGCCGTTCTGCAAGCTGTTCGTCTACGAGAACTGGACCAGCACGCGCTGCCTGACCGTGCCGGTCACTGATGCCAACCGGCACCTGCTGCGCAGCGGCTATGAAGCGCGCAACCGCGAGGAGCTGCCGGTCCTGGTGCGCTGGTTCGAGGGTGTGGAATCGCCGCGCGCGAATTATCTGGTGGTGATCCTGTACAGCGCCGAGCAGCTGGCGAAGGAAGGCTCGCCGATCGAAGCCGACTGGGGCATCGTCGGCTGCATCTACACCGCCGAGCCGGAAGAGGTGCCGATGGCCCCGATCACCATGATGCGCAATGCGCTGGGCGTGGAGGAGGGCGGTTCCGGCGTGCCGCTGGACCGCGAGGCGTACCGGCGTTCGGTGGAATTCTGGGAAAACAACGCCAACTGGCGGCCGTAGGGGGATGCCTGCCGCAAGGTGAACGTGGCAAGGACGGCGGGGGCGCTACCATGTCGTCGGTTGAACGCATGGAGCACAACATGGAACACAACAGGACGGTTCGCTCATGGATGCCGATTGCGCTGTGCGTTTCGGCGCTATTGGCAGCCTGTGACGGTTCGGCAGCACGATACGAGGCAGGGGCTGCCTGCGGCGGCTTGTCCGATATGACCGCGATTCGCGATGCCGGCGTTGACGCGCTGCGGTCCCAGGCGGAAGCAGGGCGGTGCACCTTCCATGCCGAAGCCGATGATGCAGCCGCGCTGGCACGCCAGCAGGCAATGTTGCAGGCGGTGTCGGTCATCGCCTGCAGCGCGCCGGCCATCTCCGTGGGTGAAACATCACCGGTACGCTTGGCACTGCAGCTGCCCGCGCGCTGCCCGTTGGCATCCAGCACGCCGTTGATTTCCACGGGCAGGAGCTGGCACAAACGTCAGCCGTTCTCGATACCGTTCTATCCCCCTGCCGCCATTCGCGAGCAGCAGGAGGGGCGCGTCGAGCTGACGCTTCTACTGGATGCGCAGGGCAAGCCGCAGGCGATCATCGTGGCCCGGTCCACGGGTCACCCGCTGCTGGATGAGGCCGCACTCAAGCATGCCCGTGCATGGCGCTATGAGTACGAGGCACCGGGAAAGCCGGCTTCCATGAGCCTGGTGCGCGATACGGTTGACTTCAAACTCAACTGATCCGTTCAGGGCTGGGCGGCGGCCTTCCACTCCCACCACGGATAGTGATACTCGCGGTCGATGGCCTGCCAGTGCTGGCCGCAGAGGGTGCAGGCGACGCTGTGGCAGTCGCCCCAGCCATCCTCCGCTGCGTCAAGCGACAGCAGCTGCATTTGCCCGTGTTCGATCAGACGACGAGGGTCGAAGAACGGATAGCTGGGGTTGAGTGCACACAGGCAGCCAGTGGCCGCTTGCCAGTAACGCAGCCGCTGCAGCGCCGCCTTCAGGTGCGCCTGGTTGCTGACCAGCATGCCGCCCAGCGCAATGCCCGCGCTGCGCTGCTCGATCAACGCCGCATGCGGTGCCAGCGCATCCAGCGACGCGGCATCGAACAGGCGGGCGGTCGTACGCGCGGCGTCGGTGATGCGTTCGCCGTCGCCTGACAACAGGTCCTGCAGCAGCGCCTGCGCCTGGGCATGGTCGAGAACGGGGGCTGGCGCCGCAGACCACGGCCAGCGCATCAGCGCGCCTTGCCGATGGCGGCGAAGCGTCCGCCGGTGAGCTGCAGCAGATCGCGCGGTGCCAGTTCCACTTCCAGGCCGCGACGGCCGGCGCTGACGTGCAGCGTGTGCAGCGGTTCCGCACTGGCATCGAGGAAGGTACGCAGGCGCTTCTTCTGCCCCAGCGGGCTGATGCCACCGACCAGATAGCCGGTCGCGCGCTGTGCGGCATCGGCAGTGGCCATTTCGCACTTCTTGCAACCCGCGGCTTCGGCCAGCGCCTTCAGGTCCAGCTGGCCGGCCACCGGCACGATGGCCACCAGCAGCTCGTGGGTTTCGGTGCTGGCCAGCAGGGTCTTGAACACCTGTGCCGGGTCCAGGCCGAGCTTTTCCACGGCTTCGCTGCCATAGGAGGCGGCGTGGGCATCGTGCACGTAGCTGCGCACGGTGTGGGTGATCTTCTCGCGCTTGAGGAGATTGATGGCGGGGGTCATGCGTACATCGTAGCGCGCAGGCGCGGGCCTGCCTTGACCGAGGCTACTGGTGGGCCCCTGCGATAATGCGCGCTGCACACCGTCTGGAATCTCATCATGCGCGCACCGCACCTGCTTCATGGCCTGACCCTGGATAGCGAGCCGTGCGCGGGGCCCTACCCACCGCAGGGCTTCTGGCCGATCGCCGAAGGTGCGCTGGGCAACGGTGATCAGTTCGGTCTTTACTGGCCATTGGGTCGCGAGGCTGAGCCGCCCGTGGTCTGCGAAATGTTCCATGACGAAGGGCGCATGGTCTTCCGCCATTCCTCGCTGGATGTCTTCGCGCAATGGCTGGATGCCGGTGGCGCGGAGGAAGACGACGATGCGGGCGGGGCGCCGCATGAGCACGCGGTCCCGGATGCGGAATCGCCGTTGCCCTTGATCGAGCGCGCGCAGCGGCATGTACAGGCTGCTGAGCCGGCCCAGGCGATCGCGCTGCTGCAGGAGGCCTGCAGCCGCTTTCCTGAGCTGCAGCGGGCATGGGCGATGCTGGCGGGGCAGCAGATGCGCCTGGGCCAGCATGCGGAGGCGGTGGCGGCGGCACGTGCCGCCATTCTGGCGAACTGGGCGTTTGGCATTCCCGAGCCCGGTGTGCTGCGTACCCTGCGTGCAGCCGATGCAGGTGGCGATCCTGTGCTGGAGATGGCCCAGCAGATGGGATTCGGCTTCGGTGGCGCCAAGACCAACCCGGACTATGCGCTGATGCAGGCGTGCATTGATCAGTGCTGGCAGGCGGGCGACACGCTGGCGGCACTGCGTGTGAGCCAGAACCGCTGCTACGTGTTGAGCAGCGAGACTGTTTCCTTCCAGCAGCGCGAAGGCTTCGACCTGGAGGCCTGGCGGTGCGACTTCGCCGCACGGTGCCAGACTGCGCTGCACGATGACCGGCAGCGCATGTAGATCCAGGCCATGGGGTCGGAGCCCTTTCCGCTGGGAAGGTATCCGACCCCGTTACGCGGAATCAGCGCGACATCGACTGCTGGGTCTGCATCTGTTCCTGGGTCTGCCGCTGCGACAGTTCGTTGTCCAGCGCCTGGCTCTGCCGCGTGCTGTCCTGCAGGTTCTGGTTCACCGCCTGCGACAGGTCGACGTAGGTGCGGTGCATGGCGGGATCGCCGAGCTGGCCCTGCACCGCGAACACGCCCTGGTTGTCCGGCCGCGCCAGCACGGTGTCGACCTGGCTCATGCCGGCCACCTTGGACTCGTAAGCCACCTGGCCAGCAGCGTTCTCGAGCTGGTTGCGGTCATTGAACAGTGGCGACAGACCGCCCTGGCGGCGCTGTTCTTCCAGCGCTTCCAGCTTTTCCACGACCTGCTGGTAACGCGGGTTGTCGGCGTGGCCCGGGCTGGCCATGGTCGGTTCGGCCGCTGCGCGTTCCTGTTCGAACGCCTGCGCGCGCTGCTGGGTGGCTGCATCCAGCGCGCCCAGCGTGTCGCCGCCCGCCTTGCCGTCGACAGTGAGCTGGTGGTCGCGCTGGAACTGCTTGACCGCTTCCAGGGTGCCGGGGCCGAAATCGCCATCGGCCACCAGCGGCTTGCCGTCCTTGCCCAGGTAGCCCAGGTCCGACAGCTTCTGCTGCATGGCCTGCACCTCATCGCCCTTGCTGCCGTTGACCAGCACGCCGTTGCCCGCAGGCGTTCCGGGCGAACCGTGCGAGGGGGCATGGGTGGGAGTGATGCCGATCTGGGTCATGGCCCGGTCGAAGCGCTCATCGCGGCTGGCCACGGCGCCCGGCGCCTGGATGCCGTACTTGGTGGCATCGACGAAGTTCTGCACGTCGCCACGGGTCGGCGGATTGCCGGCCTGGATGGTGCCGCCCTGCAGCTTTTCCGCGTTGCCGGCCAGATAGTTGATGAACTGCGGGCCCATGCTGCCGAACTGGTTGTCGTAGTCGGCCATGGCCAGCTGCAGTTCCGGGTTGGCCGCGATGGCATCGGCGGCGGCCGGGTTGGTGGCACGCACCTTGGCGATGGCGTCGTCGACGCGCTCGATGGCGCTGTCCAGCTTGGCGTTGGTGAGCTCGTCCATCTTCGCCTGCGGAATGGCCTGCAGCTTGGCGTCGAGCGCCGCCAGCTGCTGGGTGCTCAGCCCGCCCTGCTGCGACAGCAGTTCGATGTCACCGGCGGTGAAGCCGTTGTCGCGCAGGAAGCGCCGGGCCTGCGGGTTGCCGCCGACGTCGAACTGCACCAGCCCGAACGAGTAGGTGCTGGCGCCCTTCTGCGCGTATGCGAAGTGGTCCAGGTGGCGGGTGTTGCCGCCCAGCTCGGTGTTGAGGAACAGCGTGGACAGCTGTTCGCGGGTAAGCGTGGAATCCGTTGCCATGGTCATGGTCCTTCAAAGAGGGAAAAAGAGCCGGGCGCGCCCGGCGGATCTCAGCCGGCGCAGTGCTGCTGGGTGAAGCCGAGCAGCTGGCGGGTGGCCTGGGTGCCGTAGGCGGCCGGTGCCGGCTCCAGCGCGAACTGGCCCACCATCTGGTTGCTGCACAGCTGCACGTTGCGCTTGCCGGCGGTGGTTTCCTGGGTGCAGTTGGCCGCCAGCAGGGCGTTGGGGCCGCCGCCCATGTTGGTGGCGGCGCTGCAGCCCAGCAGGCGGCCTTCCTGGCCGTTTTCGCCCAGCAGCGTATTGAAGGCTGCCAGCTGGCTGTTGGGGTCGCGCAGGACCAGCGTGTCCACGCACTGCTGCTGGCCGTCGGGCGTTTCGCAGGCATCCTGGTCGACCAGGCCGTCACGGGTGGCGGTCAGCACCTTGATGCGGTCGGCGAACACCTGCTGCAGGCACTGTGCGTCGCCGCACAGGTCGCGCGTGTGCTGGACCCAGCGCTGCTGCTCGGCCTGCAGCCTGGTCTGGCCTGCACTGTCCAGGGTGGCCTGTGCGGTGGCCAGGGCCTTGCCCAGGTCCGCGTCCAGGCCGGTCAGGGCCGGATCCTTGCAGATCAGGGTCTGCGCCGGCGATGCGCCATCGGCACAGGCGGTGCTGCCTGCAGGGGCCGCAGCCGGGGCGGTGGCGCCCTTGCCATCGGCACCCGCCGCTTCGCTGGCCGCCGCCGGGGCGGTGGCCTGGGCGTCGCTGGACGGCGGGGTGCAGGCGGCCAGCAGGGCCACCCAGCACAGGGTCATCAGGGGCTTCAGGGCCCGGGTCATACGTTCACTGCTGCGCTGCATGTCGATCCTTTGATGTCTGCGTCCTGGCGCATGGCCTGCGGGCGGCAGGCATGGGGCGAACCATGGAACGGGGGCGCCGTGGCGGCCGCACGGAGCGGGCTGGGCACTGGAACACCTGCGGCGGGGGCCGCAGGGGGGGGAAAGCGTAGCAAGCGACTTCGTAGGGCTCTGTGACAGGGCGCGCGGAACACAAAACGGGCGCCCGAAGGCGCCCGTTCTGTGTAAATCCGTTGCGGGGGTCAGAGCCCTTTCCTGCGGAAAGGGATCCGACCCGCAGCTTTTGTAGAGCCACGCCATGCGTGGCTGCATCGGCCGATCAGTAGCGGTAGTGGTCCGGCTTGAACGGGCCCTGCACCGGCACGCCGATGTAGTCGGCCTGTTCCTGGGTCAGGGTGGTCAGCTTCACACCGATCTTTTCCAGGTGCAGGCGGGCCACTTCTTCGTCCAGGTGCTTGGGCAGCAGGTAGACCTTCTTCTCGTAGCTGTCCTTGTTGGCCCACAGGTCGATCTGGGCCAGGGTCTGGTTGGCGAACGAGTTGGACATGACGAAGCTCGGGTGGCCGGTGGCGCAGCCCAGGTTCACCAGGCGGCCTTCGGCCAGCAGGAAGATCGCATTACCGTTGGGGAAGATGTACTTGTCCACCTGCGGCTTGATGTTCACGTGCTTCACGCCCGGGAACGCCACCAGCGCATCGACCTGGATTTCGTTGTCGAAGTGGCCGATGTTGCAGACGATGGCCTGGTCCTTCATCGCGCTCAGGTGCTCGATGCGGATGATGTCCTTGTTGCCGGTGGTGGTGACGTACAGGTCGGCACGGCCCAGGGTCGATTCGATGGTGTTGACTTCGTAGCCTTCCATCGCCGCCTGCAGGGCGCAGATCGGGTCGATCTCGGTGACGATCACGCGCGCGCCGTAGGCACGCAGCGAGGCGGCGCAGCCCTTGCCCACGTCACCGTAGCCGCAGACCACGGCGACCTTGCCGGCCAGCATTACGTCCATCGCGCGCTTCAGGCCATCGGCCAGCGATTCACGGCAGCCGTACAGGTTGTCGAACTTGCTCTTGGTGACCGAGTCGTTGACGTTGATCGCCGGGATCAGCAGGGTGCCGGCCTGGGCCAGCTGGTACAGGCGGTGCACGCCGGTGGTGGTCTCTTCGGAGACGCCCTTCCAGTCCTTCACCACGCGGCCCCAGTAACCCGGGCGCTCGGTGGCAACGCGCTTGAGCAGGTTCTTGATGACCTGTTCTTCGTGCGAGGACGAAGCGGTGTTGACCCAGTCGCTGCCGTTTTCCAGCTCGTAGCCCTTGTGGATCAGCAGGGTCACGTCACCGCCGTCGTCCACCACCAGCTCCGGGCCGGTCAGGGTGCCGTCGGGAAGGGTGAAGGTCAGCGCGTCCAGGGTGCAGTCCCAGTACTCTTCCAGGGTTTCGCCCTTCCAGGCGAACACCGGGGTGCCGGTGGCGGCGATGGCCGCAGCAGCGTGGTCCTGGGTCGAGAAGATGTTGCACGAGGCCCAGCGCACGTCGGCGCCGATGTCCTTCAGGGTCTCGATCAGCACCGCGGTCTGGATGGTCATGTGCAGCGAGCCGGTCACGCGTACGCCCTTCAGCGGCAGGCTGGTGGCGTGCTTGCGGCGGATCGACATCAGGCCCGGCATCTCGTGCTCGGCGATGTCCAGTTCCTTGCGCCCCCAGTCGGCCAGGGTGATGTCGCGGATCTTGTAGTCACCTTCGGTGGAGAAGGTCTTGGCAACAGCGTTCATGCAGTAGCTCCGGTTGTGGACGAGCAGATGCTCGTATCTAGCCGGGCGCCGTTGTTACAAAGCCACCTTACCGAGCCTGGCCGGGCCTCATGGGTTCCGGTCGCAGCGCCCCTCGGCAGGGGAGAACGCCCAGTATATCGCGGCCCCCAACCATCGGCAGATGGGGGCCGTGGCGCTGCCTGTTAAGGTCGGGGTCTTCACGCACCGAAACAGGAAGAACGATGAGCAAGCACGCGCGCCGCCAGCGGCGCTGGACCGGTCTGGTTCTGTCGATGGCCCTGCTGGCCGTTGCGCCGCTGGCCTGGTCGGCCGGTACCGCGCCGGCCGCCACCGCCCAGGCCGCCGCAGGCTACGAACTGCCGTCGGCCGCGCTGCAGGCGGTGGTGGACGCACCGCGTGCGCCCACGCTGTCCCTGTCGCCGCGCCGCGACGTGGCCGCGCTGATGCAGATGCCGTCGCTGCCGTCGATCCAGGTGGTGGCGCAGCCGGAACTGAAGCTGGCCGGCGTGCGCATCAACCCGCGTACCTTCTCCGACAGCCGTTTCAGCTTCGGCCAGAAGCTGTGGCTGATGAACGTGGCCGATGGCAAGGAGCGGCAGATCAGCGGCCTGCCGGCGCAGCTGTCGATTGCCGGCCTGGCCTGGTCGCCCGACCAGAAGTGGCTGGCCTTCAACCAGGTGGACGCGGCCAGCGGTGCCAACGAACTGTGGCTGGTGGACGTGGCCGCTGGCAGCGCCCGCCGCCTGCAGGCCGGTCTGAACACGGTGTTCGGCGAGGGCTACCAGTGGCTGCCTGACAGCCGTGGGCTGATCGTCATGACCCGCGTGGCCGGTGCAGGTGATCCGCCGCCGGCCGATGGCGTGCCCACCGGACCGGCCGTGCAGCAGACCGGCAAGAGCAGCGGCGTGGTGTCCATCCGCACCTACCAGGACCTGCTGAAGAACGAGGCCGACGCGCGCCTGTTCGACTACTACGCCAAGGCCCAGCCGATGCAGGTCGGCCTGGACGGGCAGACCCGCGCGCTGGGTGCGGCGGGCATCTATCTGGACTTCAGCGTATCGCCCGACGGCAACTATGTGCTCAGTCAGCGCGTGCAGCGTCCGTATTCCTACGTGGTGCCAGTGGGCAGCTTCCCGCGCCGCATCGAAGTGCTGGACCGCAACGGTCAGCTGGCCCACACCGTGGCCGTGCGGCCGCTGGTGGAAGGCCTGCCGACCGGCAACGATGCCGAAGTGACCGGCGTGCGTGACATCAGCTGGCGCGCCGACGCCGGCGCCACCCTGGTCTGGGCCGAGGCGCAGGACGGTGGCGATCCGAACCGCGAAGCGAAGGTGCGCGATGCGGTGTTCATGCAGGCCGCGCCGTTCGACAAGCCGCCGGTGACCCTGGCCCAGCTGGGCAGCCGTTTCGCCGGCATCACCTGGGGCCGCGGCGACCTGGCCCTGCTCAATGAGTCGTGGTGGAAGACCCGCAACAGCAAGACCTGGCGCATCGCCCCGGACGATGCCGCGCAGGCGCCGCAGCTGCTGTGGGACCGCGATGCGCAGGACCGCTACAACGATCCGGGCCGTGCCGGCGTGGTGCGCGATGTGAATGGTCGCGCACGCCTGCAGACCACCGCCGATGGCCGCAGCATCTTCCTGTACGGGCAGGGCGCTTCGCCGGAAGGTGACCGTCCGTTCGTGGACCGCTTCGATATCGAAAGCCGCCAGGCCACGCGCCTGTTCCATTCGCAGGCGCCGGCCTATTCGTTGCCGGTTGCACTGCTGGACCAGGAAGGCACCTCGCTGCTGCTGACCCGCGAAAGCCCCGACGAGCCGGCCAACTACCAGGTGCAGTCGCTGGCCGATACCAGTGCCGCGCCGCGCGCGCTGACCCACTTCGCCCACCCGCTGCCGCAGCTGAAGGGCGTGCAGAAGGAGCAGATCCGCTACAAGCGTGCCGATGGCGTGGACCTGACCGCCACGCTGCTGCTGCCGCCGGGCTACGACCCCAAGCGCGATGGCCCGCGCCCGCTGCTGATGTGGGCCTACCCGGGTGAGTTCAAGAGTGCCGCCGCGGCCAGCCAGGTGACCGATTCGCCGTATCGCTTCAA
The DNA here is from genome assembly GCF_010894375.1 of Stenotrophomonas sp. B1-1. NCBI lineage: Bacteria > Pseudomonadati > Pseudomonadota > Gammaproteobacteria > Lysobacterales > Lysobacteraceae > Stenotrophomonas > Stenotrophomonas sp. B1-1. The sequence goes on from NZ_JAAIUZ010000002.1 coordinate 66,558, forward strand.
CGCGGTCAGCTACTGGGGCCCGCAGGCGTTCCTGGCCAAGGGCTACGTGGTGCTGGCCAGCCCGACCATGCCGATCATCGGCGAGGGCGACAAGGAACCCAACGACACCTACATCGAACAGCTGGTGGCCAACGCGCAGGCCGCGGTGGACGAGGTGGTGCGCCGTGGCGTGACCGATCGTGACCACATCGCCATCGGTGGCCATTCCTACGGTGCGTTCATGACCGCCAACCTGCTGGCCCATACGCGCCTGTTCAAGGCCGGCATCGCCCGCAGCGGCGCCTACAACCGCACGCTCACCCCGTTTGGTTTCCAGGCCGAGGAACGCAACTACTGGCAGGCGCAGGACGTCTACCAGAAGATGTCGCCGTTCAATTACGCCGGCGACATCAAGGACCCGATCCTGTTCATCCACGGCGTGGACGACAACAACTCTGGCACGTTCCCGATCCAGAGCGAGCGCATGTTCGCAGCGGTGAAGGGCCTGGGCGGCACCGCGCGGCTGGTGATGCTGCCCAACGAATCGCATGCCTACCGCGCACGCGAATCGATCATGACCATGCTGGCCGAAAGCGAGCGCTGGCTGGAACAGACCCTGGGCCCGGTGCCGCAGGGCAAGGCGAAGAAGAAGCGCTGAGGCGTGTGTGATGGCGGCCCCTGCAACGGGGGCCGCCGGAGGTAGAGTCGACCGTTGGTCGACTATCGCGCGCAGCGCAGGATCTCGGTAGTCGACCAACGGTCGACTCTACCCCGTCGGTATTTCCGCGATGGGTGTATCCGTAGCCGGACGATACGTGCAGATGAAACCATTTTCGCGCCGCAGCAACGGCGGCGAACTGGGGTAGGCTTGGCGACGGATCATGCCCAGAGGTTCGTGCGTCGCCGATGAACGAGTACCGCAGCAGCATCGAATTCGCTTCCCCCGATCTTCCGCTTCGCGATGATGTGCGCCGGCTGGGCGCACTGGTTGGCGATCTGCTGGTGGAACAAGTCTCCGCCGCGTTCCTCGATGATGTGGAGGATGTGCGCACCCGCGCCATCGCCCGCCGCGAAAACCAGGCGCCGCTGGCCGAACTGGCGCAGGGCCTGGCCGGGCGCACGCCGCAGCAGGCCGAAACCATGGTGCGTGCGTTCAGTACCTACTTCCAGGTGGTGAACATTGCCGAGCGCGTGCACCGCATCCGCCGCCGACGCGATTACCAGCGTGCCGGTACCGCCGCGCCGCAGCCTGACGGTCTGCAGGACGCGCTGCAGCACCTGAAAGCGCAGGGCGTGAGCCTGGACGAACTGGCACAGTGGTTGCCGCGCATCGACATCGAACCGGTGTTCACCGCCCATCCCACCGAAGCGGTGCGCCGCGCGCTGCTGGAAAAAGAACAGTTGATGGTGGCCAGCCTGGTGGACAACCTGGATGGCCAGCGCACGCCCGGTGAAGCCGCCGCCGACGCCGCGCGCTTCCGCATGGCGCTGACCGCTTCGTGGCAGACCACCGATTCATCGCCGGTGCGGCCCACCGTGGATGACGAACGCGAACACGTGGGTTTCTATCTGGTGCAGGTGCTGTACCGGGTGATCCCGGTGCTGTACGAATCGCTGCAGCAGGCGCTGCGCGATACCTACGGGCAGGAACTGCCGCTGCCACGCCTGCTGCGCTTCGGCACCTGGGTAGGCGGCGACATGGACGGCAACCCCAACGTGGATGCCGGCACCATCCGCAACACCCTGGATGCGCAGCGCCAGGCGGTGCTGGGCCGTTACCAGAAGGAACTGCTGCAGCTGGCCAGCCTGCTCAGCCAGTCCACCGAGCGGGTGGGGGTGAGCGAGGCGCTGCAGGCGCGCGTGGCGCAGTACCAGCAGCAGTTGCCGCAGGTGCAGTCGCGGCCACGCCATGCCGACATGCCGTACCGTCTGCTCAACGACCGCATGCGTGCGCGCCTGCAGGCCACGCTGGACGATGCGCACGGTGCCTATGCCGGCCCGGATGAACTGATCGACGATCTGCAGCTGATCCTGGACAGCCTGCGTGGCAACCGCGGCGAGCATGCCGGTGGCTTTGCGGTACAGCGGCTACTGTGGCGGGTGAAGACCTTTGGCTTCCATCTGGCGCGGCTGGACGTGCGCCAGGAATCGAGCGTGCATGCGCGCGCGCTGGCGGCGGTGCTGGGCGGTGAGGCGGCATGGCAGGCGCTGGACGCGCTGGGCCGGGCGCGGTTGCTGGGCCCGCACGCCAGCGGCGAAACACCGTTGCCGGCCGGCAGCGATGAAGGCAACGCGCGCCTGGATGCCGTGTTCGCGGCGCTGGCCGATGCCCGCACACGCCACGGTGCCGATGCCTTGGGCAGCTACATCATTTCCATGGCGCATGACCGCAGCGACGTGCTGGCGGTGCTGGCGCTGGCGCGGCGCGGCGGCCTGGTCGATGACGAGGGCGCGGTGCCACTGGATATCGCCCCGCTGTTTGAAACCGTGGACGATCTGAAGCGCGGTACTGCCACCCTGCGGGACCTGCTGGCCGACCCGGTGTATCGCGCACACCTGCGCGCACGGGGCGATGTGCAGATGGTGATGCTGGGTTATTCGGACAGCAGCAAGGATGGCGGCATCGCGGCATCGCGCTGGGGCCTGCAGCGCGCCCAGGTAGAACTGCTGGAAGTGGCCGCCGAACATTCCATTGGGCTGACCTTCTTCCACGGCCGTGGCGGCTCGATCAGCCGCGGCGGTGGCAAGACGACCCATGCGGTGGATGCTTCGCCGCGTGGCAGCATCGATGGCCGCCTGCGGGTGACGGAGCAGGGCGAGGTGATCCACCGCAAGTACGGCATCCGCGCGCTGGCCTTGCGCTCGCTGGAACAGTCCACCGGCGCGGTGCTGCGCGCCAGCCTGCGCCCGCGTGCGGCCGAGCCACGCGAAGACGACTGGCGGCCGGTGATGGACCAGGTGGCTGCCGCCAGCAGCGAGGTCTATCGGGCATTCGTGGGCCAACCGCAGTTCATGGACTACTTCCGCACCGCCACGCCGATCGATGTGATCGAGCGGATGACGCTGGGCTCGCGGCCCTCGCGGCGGCTCGGCCAGGACGCGGCGCTGGGCAACCTGCGGGCGATTCCCTGGGTGTTTGCCTGGAGCCAGGCGCGGGCGGTCATTCCCGGCTGGTATGGCGTGGGCAGTGGCCTGCAGGCGGCTGTGGATGCCGGCCATGAGCAGACGCTGCGGGACATGGCGCGCGACTGGCCATTCTTCCGCACCTTCCTGGATGACATCGCCATGGTGTTGTCCAAGGGCGATATCACCATTGCCGAGCAGTTCTCGCTGCTGTCCGGCGATCTGCACGGGCGGTTCTTCCCGCAGGTGCAGCGCGAGCTTGAACTGACCCGGCACTGGCTGCTGGCGCTGCTGGGCCAGAAGACGCTGCTGGACCACGATGCGCGGCTGGCGCTGTCGATCCGCCTGCGCAACCCCTACGTGGATCCGATCAGCGTGCTGCAGGTGGATCTGCTGCAGCGCTGGCGGGCCAGCGGGCGCGAGGATGACGATCTGCTGCGCGCGCTGGTGGCGTGCGTGAACGGCGTTTCGCAGGGCGTGCAGAACACCGGTTGATCGTCTGCATCCGCCGGGTGTGGCCCGGCGCTACCGGCCCCGGTGGGTGCGGGCCGGTAGCGTCGAGCGTGCTCGACTGACGCAGAACCCAGTCGAGCACGCTCGACTCTACTCGGGAGACGGCGGGTTGGAGGCCAGCAGTTCCAGGTGCCGCTGTTCCATTTCCTGGCGCAGCTGGCGGCGGATGAGCGCAGCGGCGTGGCGGCGGCGCTCGTCGCTGTTCTCCAGCTGCAGCGGCGGCACGGCGGTCGGCTTGCCGGCCTCGTCCACGGCCACCATGGTGAAGAAGCAGCTGTTGGCGTGGCGCACGCTGCGCTTGAGGATGTCCTCGGCCACCACCTTCACGCCGATCTCCATCGACGAGGTGCCGGTGTAGTTCACCGAGGCCAGGAAGGTGACCAGTTCACCCACCGCGATGGGCTGGCGGAACATCACCTGGTCCACCGACAGGGTAACCACGTAGCTGCCGGCGTAGCGGCTGGCGCAGGCGTAGGCCACCTGGTCGAGCAGGCGCAGGATCGCACCGCCGTGTACCTTGCCGGAAAAATTGGCCATGTCCGGCGACATCAGCACGGTCATGGACAGCTGGTGGGATTTGAGTTCGGTCGACATGGCCTGATTGTATCGGGCATGGACCGCGTAGCGTCGAGCTTGCTCGACTGCCGATGCCAGGAGCAGTCGAGCAAGCTCGACGCTACGCAAAAGAGAAGGGCCGCTTTCGCGGCCCTTCTGCAAGGTCAGCCGACTAACAGTCGGCTCTACCGGTCGGCTCTACCGGTCGGTTCTAGCCGCCGGCTTTACTTCAGCTTGGCGTCGGCGCGCAGGGCGGCGGCGCGGTCGGTCTTCTCCCAGGAGAAGGCCGTGGCGTTGACGGTTTCGCCTTCGCCGTTGAGGTAGCTGAACTCCTTCGGCTTGCGGCCGAAGTGGCCGTAGGCCGCGGTCTGCTGGTACATCGGGTGGATCAGGTCCAGCATCTTGATGATGCCGTACGGGCGCAGGTCGAAGTGCTTGCGGATCAGCTTCTCGATCTTGTCGTCGCTGATCTTGCCGGTGCCGAAGGTGGTGACCGAAATCGAGGTCGGCTCAGCCACGCCGATGGCGTAGGAGACCTGCACTTCGCAACGGTCGGCCAGGCCGGCGGCAACCACGTTCTTGGCGACGTAGCGGGCCGCGTAGGCAGCCGAACGGTCGACCTTGGACGGATCCTTGCCGGAGAACGCGCCACCACCGTGACGGGCCCAGCCGCCGTAGGTGTCGACGATGATCTTGCGGCCGGTCAGGCCGCAGTCGCCCACCGGGCCACCGATCTCGAACTTGCCGGTCGGGTTGATGTGGAACTTGGTGCCCTTGTGCAGCCACTTGGCCGGCAGCACCGGCTTGATGATCTCTTCGCGGACGGCCTCGATCAGGTCCTTCTGCTTGATGCCCGGGGCATGCTGGGTCGACAGCACGACCGCATCGATGGCCGAGACTTCGCCGTTTTCATAGCGCAGGGTGACCTGGCTCTTGGCATCCGGGCGCAGCCAGGACAGCGGCGAGTTGCGCTTCTTGCGGATCTTGGCCTGCTGTTCCACCAGGCGGTGCGACAGGTGGATGGCCGCCGGCATGTAGCTGTCGGTTTCGTTGGTGGCGTAGCCGAACATCAGGCCCTGGTCGCCAGCGCCCATTTCTTCGGGCTTCTTGCGGTCCACGCCCTGGGCGATGTGCGGCGACTGCTTGCCGATCAGGTTCAGCACGCCGCAGGTGGCGCCGTCGAAGCCGACGTCCGAGCTGTCATAGCCGATGTCCGTGATGACCTTGCGGGTCAGCGCTTCCAGGTCGATCCACGCGCTGGTGGTGATTTCACCGGCGACGATGGCAACGCCGGTCTTGACCATGGTTTCGCAGGCCACGCGGGCGCGCTGGTCCTGGGTCAGGATCGCGTCCAGCACCGCATCGGAGATCTGGTCGGCAACCTTGTCCGGATGGCCTTCGGAGACCGACTCGGAGGTGAAGAGATAGCTGGACATCAGGCGGTATATCCCTTGATTCGGATGGAAAGATGGGCGCGCATGATACACGGGGTGCGCCGCCTGTGCATTGTGAACCCAGACAGGTTGCCGGTGGTTAAGGCGGTGTGCCCGTCTTCACAGGCCCTGCGGGGCGCAAGTGCCTGATGTTGCAGGGCCAGTGTTCCATCTGCGTGACCATTGGCGGGCCGCCCGGGCGGGTGGGTGCGCGGGGCAGGGCCGTCATTTTTCTGCCGCCAAACCGCCATCTGCCTGCCTTGGCCGGGGCGCAGGCTCTGCGCCAATCCGGCCGCCGGGCACCCGCGAGCACGCCATGCAGGAACTGCAGCAGCGCCTCCAGCAACGCTTCCCCGAATGGTTCCATGGCCGCCGGGGGCAGCTTGCCCGGCCCCTGCTGCGCGGTATCGGTCGCTGGTCGCGGCTGGACCGCATCGAGGCCTTCCTGCAGCGCAGCGAAGGCCTGCGCGGCTTCGATTTCGTCGCCGCCAGCCTGGACTTCCTGGGCAGCCCCTACCAGCTGGAAGCCGGCGCGCTGGATCGCATTCCGGCGCAGGGGCGGCTGCTGATCGTGGCCAACCACCCGTCCGGGGCGCTGGACGCGCTGGCCCTGCTGGATGCGGTGGGCCGGGTGCGGCGCGATGTCCGCATCGTGGCCAACGACCTGCTGGGCGCGCTGGCGCCGCTGCAGGAGCTGCTGCTGCCGGTGCGCATGCTGGGCGGCAAGGTGCAGCGCGCGAGTCTGCTGGCGGTGGAACAGGCGCTGGGCGCCGAACAGTGTGTGATCGTGTTCCCCGCCGGTGAAGTGTCGCGGCTGTCGGTGCACGGCATCCGCGATGGGCGCTGGCAGCGTGGCTTCGTCCGTTTCGCCCGCGCATCGTCGGCGCCGGTGCTGCCGGTGCGGGTGCAGGCGCGCAATTCACTGCTGTTCTACAGCGCTTCGGCGTTGTTCAAGCCGGCCGGCACCGCCTTGCTGGCGCGCGAGATGTTCGCCCGCCGCGGGCGCCCGTTGCGGCTGCAGATCGGCCAGCCGATGCAGCTGGCCCACGGTGATGCCAGCGCCCAGCTGCTGGCGGTGCGGCGCGCGCTGTACGCCCTGCGCTGCGGCGACGCGGCCGCGCCGGCGCAGGAACCGCTGGCCGCACCGCTGCCGCCGGCCGAGGTGGCCAGGGCGGTGGCGGCGGCCCAGCAACTGGGCCAGACCGGTGACGGCAAGCAGATCCTGCTGGCGCGCTGCGCAGCGGGTTGCCCACTGCTGCTGGAACTGGGGCGCCTGCGCGAACTGACCTTCCGCCGCGTGGGCGAGGGCACCGGTCGCGCGCGCGATCTGGACGCGTTCGATCTGGACTACCAGCACATCGTGATCTGGGATGCGGTGGCGCAGCGCATCGCCGGTGCCTACCGCATCATGCGCGGCGCCCAGGCGCTGGCCCGTCGCGGCCTGGGCGGCCTCTACAGCGCTTCGCTGTTCCGCTATTCCGACGATGCGATTCCGCGCATCGCCGAAGGGCTGGAACTGGGCCGCAGCTTCGTGGTGCCCGATTACTGGGGCAGCCGCAGCCTGGATTATCTGTGGCAGGGCATCGGTGCCTACCTGCAGTGCCAGCCGGGCATCCGCTACCTGTTCGGCGCGGTGTCCATCAGTGCGGCATTGCCGCGCGATGCACGCGAGCAGCTGGTGGCCTACTACCAGCGCTACCACGGTGGCGCGCAGGGTCTGGTCGAATCGCATCGTCCGTTCCAGTATTTCGCCGCACCGCCCAGCTACGGTGAACTGGACGCAGCTGCAGCCTTCGAGGTGCTGAAGGCCAACCTGGCCGCGCTGGGAACGGCGGTGCCGACGTTGTACCGGCAATACACCGAGCTGTGCGAACCCGGTGGTGCCCGCTTCCTGGCCTTCGGTGTCGATCCGGATTTCAGCGATTCCATCGACGGCTTGATCGAGGTGGACCTGCAGGCGATCCGGCCGCACAAGCGCAAGCGCTACCTGCGCGATGCCGGGGTGGTGGCATGAGCGGGGTGGCGGCGCTGCCGCCGCGCCATCGGGCCGTGTTCGTGTCTGACGTGCACCTGGGCTCGCCGCATTGCCACGCCGCAGAACTGGCGGGCTTCCTGGGCCGGTTGCGCTGCGAGAAGCTGTATCTGGTGGGCGACATCATCGATCTGTGGTGGATGGCTCACCGCAGCGCGCGCTGGCGGCAGTCACACAGCGATGTGGTGCAGGCCCTGCACGCGCTGCGCAGGGCGGGCACCGACATCATCTACATTCCCGGCAACCACGATGCCTCGCTGCGCCAGGTCTGCGGCATGATGCTGCCGGCCATGCAGGTGCGCCGGCGGGCCATCCATGTGACCGCTGATGGCCGCCGCCTGCTGGTGGTGCACGGCGACGACTACGACGGCGTCACCCACTTCGGCGGACTGCAGGAACGCTTCGGTGATTGGCTGTACTACCGCATCCTGACCGGCAACCGCCTGTTCAATGCGGTACGCCGCCCGCTGGGGCTGCGCTACTGGTCGTTGTCCGAGTTCCTGAAGCGGCGCAGCAGTGCCGCCGAGCGCTACATCCAGCGCTTCGTGCAGGCCGGCCTGGACGATGTGCGCCGGCGGGGGCTGGACGGCATCGTCTGCGGGCACATCCATCGCGCGGCGCTGATCGAACGTGATGGCCTGGTCTATGCCAACGATGGTGACTGGGTGGAAAGCCTGAGCGCGCTGGCCGAGGACCACGACGGCGCCTTGCGCCTGCTCGACCACACCGGCCGGACCCTGGTCGAGTTGCCAGGCGCACGCATCCGACAGGCCGCCTGATGCCGCGCGAGGGGTAGAGTCGACTGTCAGTCGACTATCGCGCGCAGCGCGGGATTTTCGCGGTATTACGGAAGACCAGTCGACTGACAGTCGACTCTACCGTCGTTCCGCCGTTCCGCCGTACGTCGACCCTGCGCGCGCCTTCGCGCTAGCATCGCGGCATGGACTCATTGACCCAGATCGTACTCGGTGGCGCGGTAGCCGCTGCCATCGCTCCGCCCGGCCATCGCCGCGCGGCCCTGTTGGCTGGCGCGGCGCTGGGCACCCTGCCGGACCTGGACGCGCTCTGGCTTGGTTTCACCGCCAGTGACCCGGTGGCGAACATGGTCGAGCACCGCAGCTTCAGCCACTCGCTGCTGGTGCTGCCCTGGGTGGCCGCCGCGATCTGGTGGCTGTTCAAACGCTTCGGCCATGGGCGCGTGGCACAGTCGCCAGTGCGCTGGTTCTGGGCCATCCAGCTGGCGCTGGTGACCCATCCGCTGCTGGACGCGTTCACCGTCTACGGCACGCAGTTGTGGTGGCCGCTGCAGCCGCATCCTGCCATGGGCTCCAGTGTGTTCATCATCGACCCGGCTTACACCGTGTGGCTGCTGCTGGGCTGCGTGCTGGCCTGGTTCGGTCGCGCGCGGCCCTGGGCCGGCAAGGTGCTGGGCATGGCGCTGCTGGTCAGCAGTGCCTACCTGGGCTGGGGGCTGGTGGCCAAGGCGCAGGTGGACAAGGCTGCGCAGCAGAGCCTGGCCGCGATGGGCCTGGGCGATGCGCCGCGCTTCTCGGTGCCGATGCCCTTCAACACCCTGCTGTGGCAGGTGGTGGCGATGACGCCCAACGGCTACGTGGTGGGCGATCGTTCGTTGTTGGCCGACAGCGGCCCGATGCAGTTCGAAGGGCATGCCTCGAACGTGCAGGCACTGCGCGAGACGGCACACCTGCCCGCGGTGCAGCGCCTGCAATGGTTCAATCGCGGCTTCATGCGCGCGCAGGTGGTCGATGGCACCCTGGTGCTGAGCGATCTGCGCATGGGCCTGGAACCGGACTACACCTTCAACTTCGCCGTGGCCCGCCAGGCCGACGGACAGTGGCAGCCGATCGTGCCCGAGCAGCGCCGCACCGATTACAGCAGCCCGCAGGCGCGGGCCGCGATGAAGGGCCGGCTGGCGATGATGTGGCAGCGCATCTGGCACACCCCGTAGATCCACGCATGGCGTGGATGGTGCAGTAGATCCACGCCATGCGTGGATAGGCTTTCAATACACCGTAGCGCGGCCCTGCACGAACGAATAGAAGAACACCGCGTTGGGATCGTTCTGCACCAGTCGGAACTCGCGGCGCATGCCTTCCACGGTGTCTTCGTCCACCGCACCGGCCTGCAGCAGCTGGTCGGCCGCCGACAGCAGCAGCTGTTCCCAGAACGCGATCATGGTCTTGCGGCGCGCCGGTTCGCGGTTGTCCAGGTGGATGGTCTTGATTTCGGTATGCACGTCGCGGAAGCCGCCGGCCAGCAGCAGGTTGCCCAGCTTGGCGCCGACGAACGGGTCGCCGCCGTGGTCGTACTGGAAGTCGTTGAAGGCCATCCAGTAACGCCAGATGTGCGGCGAATACGGATCGAGCAGGAACGACGCATTCATCACTTCAGTGATGTACACCGGCGAACCCGGCGCCAGCACGCGGCGGACTTCGCTCAATACGCGGGCCGGCGAAGGCACGTGCTCCAGCACCCAGCACAGGAAGGCCGAATCGAAGCTGCGCGCCTCGAACGGCAGTTCACCGGCATCGGCCTGCTGCAGGGTGTAGCGGTCGCTGCACCAGGGCGTGCGCGCCAGGTTCTCGCGCGCCGTGGCCAGCTGGGCCTCGCTCAGGTCCACGCCGGTCACGTGCAGGTCGGGGAAACGGCGCAGCAGGATCTCGGTCTGCGCGCCCACGCCGCTGCCCACTTCCAGCAGGCGGCGGGCGCCGCTGTAGTCGATCTGGCCGAAGATGCTCGATTCCAGCAGGCGCGCCTGGGTCATCAGGCGCTGCTGTTCGGTGCCGGAAAAACCGTGCAGGTAGGTGGGGGAGGAGATCGGCGGGGTCATGGCGGGCTCGTGTGGCGGTCGAGTTTGCTTGGGAGCGTCGAGCTTGCTCGATGCAGGGCGCGTAGAGTCGAGCTTGCTCGACTGTTCTGAAAATCAGTCGAGCAAGCTCGACTCTACCAATGCGGTGGTCGAGCAAGCTCGACTCCACAAGTGCGGGCGTCGAGCATGCTCGACGTTGCGAATGGGCTGGCGGTCAGGCGGCTGTGGGCATGGCCGGCTCCCCGGCGATCAGGCGGTCGAAATACTCGGCCGTCAGTGCGATCTGGCTGGCCGGGTCTTCGGCGCGGTTCACCACGGCGCGGAAGGCGGCATTTTCCGGGCGGTCCTTGGCGTACCAGCCCAGGTGCTTGCGGGCGATGCGCACGCCCTGCGGTTCACCGTAGAACGCGTGCAGTGCATGCAGGTGGCCCAGCAGGATGTCGCGCACTTCGGCCAGCGACGGCGGCGGCAGTTCCTGGCCGGTGGCCAGGTAGTGCGCCACTTCGCGGAAGATCCACGGCCGGCCCTGCGCGGAGCGGCCGATCATCACCGCGTCCACCCCGGTCTGCTGCAACACCTGCGCGGCCTTCTGCGGCGAATCGATATCGCCATTGGCGATGACCGGAATGCGCAGCGCGGCCTTGATCTCGGCAATGGTGCTGTATTCGGCCTGGCCGGTGTAATGCTGGTCGCGGGTGCGGCCATGCACCGCCAGCGCGGCAATGCCACTGTCCTCGGCAATGCGCGCAATCAGCGGGCCATTGCGATGGTCGCAGTCCCAGCCGGTGCGGATCTTCAGCGTGACCGGCACCGGCACCGCGTTCACCACCGCCTCCAGGATGCGCGCCACCAATGCCTCGTCGCGCATCAATGCGGAGCCGGCCCAGGCGTTGCACACCTTCTTGGCTGGGCAGCCCATGTTGATGTCGATGATCTGCGCGCCGTGGTCGACGTTGTAGCGGGCCGCCTCGGCCAGCTGCTGCGGCTCGGTGCCGGCAATCTGCACACTGATGGGGGCCGGCTCGCCGTCATGGTCCATGCGGTGGATCGACTTGCGCGTGTTCCAGAAGCGCGGGTCGCTGATGGTCATCTCCGAGGCGGCCAGACCCGCACCCAGCCGTTTGCACAGCAGGCGGAACGGTTTGTCGGTGACGCCGGCCATGGGCGCCAGCACGACGTTGGGGGCAATGGTGTACGGGCCGATCTGCATGTGCCCATTGTAGGGCGCGGGCGGGGCGAAGGCCCGCTGCCAGGGGCGCCCATTCAGGCCGATCCGGACCGAGGTCATGCCGCACCGGAATCAGCAGATGCTTGACGGTTGCTTCCGCCGCCCCAAGGGCTGGGCCATGGTGGGCGGCTGGGTCAGGCGCTAACGCCCATCCACGCATGGCGTGGATCTACTGCCCCTACAGTTCGATCATGGTGGGCGGCGGGACACAAAAAACCCCGGGCGTTCGCACGCCCGGGGTTCTCATTCACGCATGGCGTGGATTTACACGTCAGCCGGGGTGAAGCGCGGCATGGCCGCGGCGGCGCCTTCCTTTTCGGTGGAACGGCCGGCGAACTGGTTGGCGAAACGCACGTGGCGCGCGAACGGGGCGTCCGGCACCTGGGCGATCGAGGCGGCCAGTGCGCCGTTGAACGCATCGCCGGCACCGGTGGTGTCGATCGCCTGCACCTGTTCGGCACCCACGCGGTAGTAGGGCTGGGTATCGCCGCGCAGCTGCTCGTCGGCATGCGACACGAACACACCCACCGCACCCAGGGTGACCACCACGGTGCCGTTGCCCACCAGCTTGCGGCACAGCGCATGCAGGCTGGCGCCGTCCAGTGCGGCCACATCGTCGGCGTCCACGCGCTCGCCCACGTGGCGGCCGAGCAGGGCGGCGAACTCGGTCTCGTTCGGGGTGATCACGTCGGCCAGCTTCAGCAGGCCGATGCTCGAGGGGGCGTCGGCCGGGGCCGCGTTGAGCACGGTGGTCACACCGGCTTCGCGGGCGGCGGCCAGCGCCGCTTCGATGGTCTGCACCGGCGATTCCAGCTGCACCAGTACCACCTTGGCGCCGGCCAGCAGGGCCTGTTGCTGCTGCAGGAAGTCGGTGCTGAGGGCGGCATTGGCGCCGGGGCCGATCACGATGGTGTTGCGGCCACGGGCATCCACGTAGATACCGGCGGTGCCGGTCGGCTCGGCGCTGGCCTCGGCGATCAGGGCGAAGCCGTCCTGCGCGGCCAGGTCACGGGCCATGGCGCCACCGGCGTCGTCGCCCAGCGCGCACAGGAAGTGCGTGTCGGCACCGGCACGGCTGGCGGCAACCGCCTGGTTGAAGCCCTTGCCACCGGGGCCGGTGCTGTAACGGCCGGCAATGGTCGCACCCGGTGCCGGCAGTGCTTCGCACCGCCACACGTGATCGACATTGAAGGAACCGACGACAACGACACTGCTGCTCATAGGGAATCTTTTCTCAAACAGGGGTTCAGCTGAAATGGGTCAGCACGCCGGCGATGGTGGCCGTCATGAAGGTGGCGATGGTACCGCCCAGCACCGCGCGCAGGCCGAACTTGGCCAGGTCGTGGCGACGTTCGGGGGCCAGGCCACCGATGCCACCGATCTGGATGGCGATCGAGCTGAAGTTGGCAAAGCCACACAGCGCATAGGTCGCGATCAGGCGGCCCTCGTCGGACAGGCTCACGCCGGCCACCTGGCCGTTCACGATCTGCGACAGCTCGGTGTACGCCACGAACTCGTTGATCACGACTTTCTGGCCGATCAGCGAGCCCACCGTGGTGGCGTCGGCCCACGGGGTGCCGATCACCCAGGCGATCGGCGCCAGCACGTAGCCAAAGATGGTGGACAGGTTGGTGGGCTTGCCGATGGCGGCAGCCAGGCCGGTCACATCACCGATCCAGGTCAGCGGGGCGTTCAGCAGGGCGATCAGGGCGATGAAGGCCAGCAGCATGGCGCCGATGTTCAGGGCCAGCTTCAGGCCATCGCCGGCGCCGGCAGCAGCGGCGTCGATGATGTTGCTGGAGGTCTTCTCCACTTCCATCTTCACCGTACCGCGGGTCAGGGGGGTGCCGGTTTCCGGAATCAGCAGCTTGGCCACCACCAGGGTTGCCGGGGCGGCCATGATGCTGGCGGCCAGCAGGTGCTTGGCGTAGAACGCCTGCTGCACCGGGTCGCCACCGCCCAGCATGCCCACGTAGGCCGCCAGCACGCCGCCGGCGATGTGGGCCATGCCGCCGATCATCATGGTCAGCAGCTCGGACTGGGTCATCTTCGGAATGTACGGGCGCACGGTCAGCGGCGCCTCGGTCTGGCCGATGAAGACGCTGGCGCAGACGCTGGTGGTTTCCGCGCCGGACACGCGCATCACCTTGGTGATCGACCAGGCCATCACGCGCACGATGCCCTGCATGATGTTCAGGTGGTACATCACGCCCATCAGCGCCGAGAAGAAGATGATGGTCGGCAGCACCTGGAAGGCGAAGATGAAGCCGTAATTCTTCGTGTCCATCAACGAGCCGAAGATGAAGCCCGAGCCTTCGTTGACGAAGCTCAGTACCTTCACGAAGCCCTTGCCCAGGGCATCGAACACGTCACGGCCGCCCGGCACCAGGATCACCAGCGCCGCGAACGCGATCTGCAGGGTGATGCCGGTGACGACCAGTTTCCAGTCCACCGCGCGCTTGTTGTTGGAAAACAGCCAGGTGATGCCGATCAGCACCGCCAACCCGAACAGGCCGAAGCCGATCCTGCCCAAACCTTCGACCATGTGGTGACTCCCCTGGGGCGTCGCGAAAAACGGGAAGCCTAGTGCAGGGCAGGGGCCGGAGCAAGGAAAAGCCGCCTGCCGGTTCCCATCGGCTCCGAACAAGCCAGCAACGGCAAGGGCTTGGCGGTTGCCGGGACAGGTAGAATGGGGGCTCGATCCCGGCCCGGATGCGGGCCTGCAGCAGGAGATTGTCATGCTCTACCGTCGCCTGGGCTCCACCGGCCTGCCGATTTCCGCCCTGTCCTTCGGCGCCTGGGTGACCTTCGGCGACCAGGTCGCCCGGGACGAGTCGCGCAACCTGGTGGCCGCCGCCTGGGACCATGGCATCAACTTCTTCGACAACGCCGAGGGCTATGCCAACGGCCGCGCCGAGCAGGTGATGGGCGATGTGATTGCCGATCTGCGGCTGCCGCGCGACGGCTACTGCGTGTCCAGCAAGGTGTTCTTCGGCAGTGCCAAGGACCCGCGGCCGACCCAGCGCGGCCTGTCGCGCAAGCATGTGACCGATGCCTGCCACGCCGCGCTCAAGCGCCTGCGGGTGGACTATCTGGACCTTTATTACTGCCACCGCCCGGATCCGGACGCGCCCATCGCCGAAACCGTGCACGCCATGGATACCCTGGTGCGGCAGGGCAAGGTGCTGTACTGGGGCACGTCGGAATGGTCGGCCGCGCAGATCCAGCAGGCGCTGGAGGTGGCCGCGCGGCACAACCTGCAGGGCCCATCGATGGAACAGCCGCAGTACAACCTGCTGCACCGCGAGCGGGTGGAAGTGGAATACGCCCCGCTGTATGAAGCGCCGGGCCTGGGCACGACCATCTTCTCGCCGCTGGCGTCGGGGCTGTTGAGCGGCAAGTACGACGACGGCATTCCCGCCGACGCGCGCCTGGGCCGTGACGGCATGGGCTGGCTGCAGGACCTGGTGCTGGGCGACAACGCCGCCGCGCGGCTGGCCCAGGTACGCCGTTTCAGCCAGGTCGCCCGCGAGCTGGGGCATGCCCCGGCCAGCCTGGCCATTGCCTGGTGCCTGCGCAACCCGAACGTGTCCAGCGTGATCCTCGGCGCCAGCCGCGTGCCGCAGCTGCTGCAGAACCTGCAGGCGCTGGACGTGCTGGCGCAGATGGACGAGGCCGGCTGGGCACGGGTGGAAGCCGCGTTCGTCTGATCGCCCTGGTGGCGCCGAACCCGCGCGCCACGCCTTTCGTAGAGTCGAGCTTGCTCGACTGCTCCTGCCTTTGCCTTTCGTAGAGTCGAGCTTGCTCGACTGCTCGTGAGCAAGAGCAGTCGAGCAAGCTCGACTCTACCCAATCAATAGCCACTGTCTATTGAAATTAACAATTCAATAGATATTCTCATCGCCCGAATTGAGAATGGTTGTTGATTGTCAACTGAGAATCATTATCATCTATCGCGTCCCTCGCACGAGTCCAGACGCTCATGAATGCTCAACCTGTACTGCTGCGCCCCGAAACGCTGACCCTCCGCGACCGCCCGGTGCGTGCCGTTCCGGCCGAAGAGGTCATCGACAGCGAAGCCCTGCTCAAGGGCCGTCGTGAAATCCTGATCCAGCACGGCGACCGTTTCTATCGGTTGCGCCACACCAGCAACGACAAGCTGATCCTGACCAAGTAACGCGGCCCGGTCGCCCGCATCCCTCCCACCTGCCGGCCCGCCGGCAGGGTGGGCGACCCGTCCGCTCCCGCTCTCTCCCCCTCGGCTGTCCGTGCACGTTCTGCGTGCCGGTGGCCGGGGGTTCCCCCTGTGTGCCCGAAGACCCAAGACCGATGACCCGCCAGACCGCCCTGTCGATCGCCCTGTGGATGGCCCTGCCGCTGTCCGCCCATGCCGCCGCCGAAGCCGATGCCGCGCCCGACGCGCGCGAATTTGATCGCGTGCAGGTCACCGCCACGCGCACCGAACGCGCCGTGAGCGATGTGGCTGCCACGGTGGATGTGATCGACCGCGAACAGATGGACCGCCATCTGGTGCAGGACATCCAGGACCTGATCCGCTACGAGCCGGGTCTGTCGGCCAGCCGCAGCGCCACCCGGTTCGGCCTGGGCAGCATCCGCATCCGTGGCCTGGACGGCAACCGCGTGCGCATCCAGACCGACGGCATCGCCATGCCGACCAGCTTCAGCATCGGCTCGTTCTCCAACGCCAACCGCAACTTCACCGATCTGGACACGCTCAAGCGCGTGGAGATCGTGCGCGGTCCGGCCAGTTCGCTGTACGGCTCCGATGCGCTGGGTGGCGTGGTGGCCTTCGTCACCAAGGACCCCACCGATTACCTGAAGGATGGCAAGGACAGCTACGTTGGCCTGAAGTTCGGCTACGACGGTGAATGGCAGGGTCTGCTGGGCGGCATCACCACCGCCTTCGGTGGCGACCGCTGGAGCGGCATGGTCAACATCAACCACCGCCAGGGCCAGGAAACCGACAACCAGGGCGATGAGCGCAGCCGCAACAACACCCGTACCGCGGCCAACCCGCAGGATCGCGACGGTCGCAGCGGCCTGGCCAAGCTGGTATTCGCGCCCAGCGCGGACCAGCGCTTCCGCCTGACCGTGGAAGGCAACGAGGACAGCACCGATACCGATGTGCTGTCGCTGATCGACCGCACCACGACCACCGGCATGAAGGCGCACGACACCCAGGAACGCACCCGCGTGTCCTTCGCCCATGAAATGGATGCGCTGGACAAGGCCTTCGCCGACAGCCTGCACTGGCAGATCTACAGCCAGCACAGCGAAACCACCCAGGTTACCGACGAAGACCGTGCCAACCGCACCCGTCGCCATCGCGAGTTCAACTTCGACCAGCAGGTGTACGGCCTGCAGGCGCAGTTCAACAAGGCCTTCAGCACCGGCAGCGTGGAACACGCGTTGACCTATGGCTTCGAAGGCGCGCGCACCGAGATCCGGCAGAAGCGCGATGGCTACCAGGTGCTGGCCAACGGCCAGGTGACCAGCACGCTGCTGCCCGATGTGTTCCCGGTGCGCGATTTCCCGATCAGCAAGACCACCGAACTGGGCCTGTATGCACAGGACGAAATGCGCATGGCCGGCGGCAAGCTGTCGCTGGTACCGGGCGTACGCGTGGACCGTTACGAGCTGAAGCCGGACGTGGATTCGATCTTCGCCCAAGATAACCCCGGCGTTGCCGTCACCAAGCTGGAAAAGACCAGCGTCTCGCCCAAGCTGGGCATGGTCTATCGCTTCAGCGACGCCTGGTCGCTGTTTGCCGGCTACTCGCGCGGCTTCCGTTCGCCGCCGTACAACGACGTCAACCTGGGCTTCACCAACTTCGCCTTCGGCTACACCGCCATTCCCAACCCGGATTTGAAGCCGGAAACCAGCGATGGCGTGGAACTGGGCCTGCGTTTCCTGTCGCCGGCGGCCTACGTCAGCCTGAGTGGCTACTACAACGACTACAAGGATTTCATCGAGTCGCAGTCGCTGGTCGGCACCAACGCGCAGGGCCTGATGGTGTTCCAGTCGCGCAACATCGCCGATGCGCGCATCTACGGCGCCGAGCTGAAGGCCGGCGTGGATTTCGGCCAGATCAGCCCCGCGCTGCAGGGCTGGGCGCTGCGCAGCGCGGTGGCCTGGTCGCGCGGTGACAACAAGACCGAAGACACCCCGCTGGATTCGGTGGACCCGATGCGCGGCACGGTCGGCCTGATGTACGACACCGATACCTGGGGCGTCGAGCTGGCCGGCACCTTCGTCAAGCGCAAGGACCGGGTCGCCTCGGCCACGGTCTACCGCCCGGCCGGCTACGGCGTGGCCGACCTGATGGCGCACTGGAACTTCGCTCCGGGCGCCACCTTCAACGTGGGCGTGTTCAACCTCGGTGACAAGCGCTACATCGACTGGTCCAACGTTGGTTCGACCCTGTCGGCCAGCAGCAGCGTGCTGGACCGCTATACCAGCCCCGGCCGCACGCTGTCGGCCAGCCTTGCCGTTTCCTGGTGAATCCCATGAGCCGAGCCCTGTCTGCACGTCGTCTGTCGTCGTCCCTGCCGCGGGTGCCGCTGCAGGTCTGGCCCACGCCGGCGCAGCTGGCCGCGCTCGGCACCGTGTTGTGCCTGTACCACGCCGATGGCAGCGAGATCGGCGGCTGGCGCCAGGCGGTTTCGGTGCACGCCTGCCAGGGCGTGGACAGCGAAGGCCTGCGCGAAAGCCTGTGTTTCCTCGATGCCCGCGGCCGCTGTGTGTGGCGCCTGTACCTGCTGCCGGACAGTGATTTCCTGGCCTGGGACCGGCTGGTGGCCGCGTTGCCATCGGCGCCGTCGCGCGATGCCGATGGCAGCGTGGGCGAACGCCTGTGGCGGCGCCTGGCCGGCCACCTGGGCGGGCAGCGCTGGCGCCTGTGCGCACTGCGCCTGCATGCGGCCGAAGAGGGCCGCACACTGGCCGCCAGCCTGTCCACGCTGTCCTCGCTGGGGGCGGCCACCGCGCGCCGCATCGCCCGCCTGGAAGGCGCAGAGGGCGAACTGGCCATCGATGACTGCTGCTGTGCCGACGCTGCGCGCCGCCCGGCCCCGCGCGCGCCGGACGATCTGCCGCTGGTGCGCCTGTAAGCGCGCGCCCGCTGCAACGCTCCTGATGGAACGACTACCGGCCACGGATGGCCTTTCCATGAACCGTAGAGCCAAGGACATTCGATGAAGTTGCAGACAGCCAGTGCGATGCTGCTGCTCGCCGCCACCGGCGCAGCCCACGCCCAGCCCTCCGACATCGCCCGCGACCACGCCAGCATCCTGGCCATGCAGGGCGAATACAACGTGGATTTCGCCTTCGACGAAACCGTACTGCTGAAGCCGGGCTACGAACGCGCGCCGGCCATGCGCAGCGGCGGCAACGAAGTGGTGGTGGTGGTGGAAGACAGCCCGAAGCGCGTGGTGCTGCAGCACCTGCTGCTGGATGAAAAGAGCGGCCATGTGACCAAGCACTGGCGGCAGGACTGGGTGTACGAGGCGCCGAACCGTTTCGAATTCAGCGCCGAGCAGACCTGGCAGGTGCGTGCCATCCCGGCCGCGCAGAACCAGGGTGCCTGGACCCAGTGCGTGTACGAAGTGAGTGATGCCCCGCGCTACTGCGGCACCGGGCGCTGGAGCTATGACAACAACGTGGCGACCTGGACCAGCGATCTGAGCTGGCGTCCGTTGCCGCGCCGTGAGTACACCAAGCGCAGCGACTACAACGCGCTGGCGGTGATCAACCGCCACACCCTGACCCCGAACGGCTGGACCCACGAGCAGTTCAACACCAAGGTGCAGCGCAACGCCGATGGCAGCCAGGTGGAAATCGCCCGCGAGTTCGGCTTCAACGACTACATCAAGACCACCGATGTCGATTTCACCCCGGCCCGCGATTACTGGAAGGCCACTGCCGGTTACTGGGGCAAGGTGCGCCAGCGCTGGGACGGCTTCCTCGGCCAGGCCCCGGGCGTGCACCTGAAGACCAAGCTGGATGGCATGGCGATGATCATTCCGCTGTTCACCCAGGCCCAGGACATCCAGGACGGGAAGAAGGTGAAGGACGCGCAGATCGACGAGGTCTTCGCCAAGTACGTGGAAAAAGCCCCCTTGTAGAGTCGAGCCATGCTCGACTGCCTCTCTCCGGCAGCGCATCCATGCATGGCGTGGATCTACTTCCGCTTTGGGTAGGTGCCGAGCTTGCTCGGCACGCTCCCGGCTCAAGACGCCGGCGCACCCAGGGTCGTCAGGTCCAACCCGGCCTCCTGGAACGCCCGCAGGGTGACCTGCAGGCTCGCCTCGTCATCGCGTGTGCGCACGCGCCTGATGGCGTCGCTGCAGCGCACGCGGTCGGTGCTGCACGCCGTGCGGTCGGGCAGCAGCAGTGCGGTCTGCGCGACCAGGATCGCCATGTGCGCCACTTCCTTCCTCGGTTTCGGTTGGCCCTGATAGAACCGGTCGAACTCCGCACGCAGCCCGGCCAGCACCTCGGCGTCGCTGCGCGTGTGCGCCCCGTCGGCGGTGACCAGATAGGTCGGGTGGCCCTCGTGGAAGGCGCGCACCTCGTCGGCCAGCACCGTTTCCAGCACGAACGCCTGTACCGGGTCCGGGACAAGGCCCGGCGCAGTGCGGGCAGATGCGGCCTGCGTCGCCAACAGCAGTGGCACGCCGACCAGAAGCACGCGCAGGCAGAAGCGGTACTTCATTCCTATTCCTTGAACATCAAAAACGCGGCCACCACGATCAGCCCGAACGCGGCCCAGTGGTTCCACTTCAGCGGCTGGTCCAAGTAGAACGCGGAAAACACCGCGAACACCAGCAGGGTGATCACTTCCTGCATGCCCTTCAGCTGCGGCGCTGAATACACCGCGCTGCCGAGGCGGTTGCCCGGCACCTGCAGGCAGTACTCGAAGAAGGCGATGCCCCAGCTGACCATGATGACCAGCATCAGCGGCGCGCTCTTGTACTTCAGGTGCCCGTACCAGGCAAAGGTCATGAACACGTTGCTGGCCACCAGCAACAGCACCGGGTACAGGTAAGCGGTGAACGGCATCGGCGTACGCCCTGGGGGAAAGGCGGCAAGCATACGCAGCGCGGCGTGGACTGCACATCCACGCCGCGCTGCCGGTGCTCAGGCCTCGCGCAGGGCCAGGGCCGGCGGGGTGTGCAGGATCCGCCGGGTACCCCACCAGCCGGCCAGCAGGCTCAGGCCGATGCCCAGCACGCCGCCCAGCAACAGGCCCGGCCAGGGCGGCAGCAGCGGCAGTTCGAACACCTTCTGCGACACCAGCAGGCCGATCGCCGCCGCCGCACCCACGGCCAGCGTGGCGGCCAGGGTGCCCAGCGCACCGAATTCCACCAGCACCGCGCCGCGCAGCTGGCGGCGGGTGGCGCCCAGGGTGCGCAGTACCGCACTGTCATAACGCCGCTCGCCGGCAGTGGCCTGCAGCGCCGCCAGCAGCACCAGCACGCCGGCCAGCAGGCTGAACACCATCACCAGCTGCACCGCCTGCGCGACCCGGTTCATCACATCGCGCACCTGCGAAATCACCGCGTCCACATCCAGCAGGGACAGGTTGGGCTGGGCCCGTACCAGCTCACCCAGGCCTGCGGCCTGGCCGGCCGGCAGGTGGAAGGCCGACAGCAGGTTGTGCGGGGCATCGCCCACCGCGTTGGGGTTCAACAGCACGAAGAAGTTCGGCCGGAAGGTGTTCCAGTCGGCCTTGCGGATACTGGTAACGGTGAACTCGCGCTGCTGCTCGCCGACGGCGATGGTGATGCGATCGCCCAGGTGCGCGCCGTAGCGCCGCGCCCAGCCGGTTTCCACCGAGGCCTCCGCCGCGGTGCTGTCGGCCTGCCAGAAGCGGCCTTCCAGCAGTGCATTGGCCGGCGGGAAGGTGCTGCGCCAACTGAAGTTCAGCGGGCGGTTCTCGTCGTCGTCTTCGCGCGGGCCGTTGTTCGCGCCGTTGCCTTCGGCGCCGGCCTGGTCCACGCGCAGCGGCGGCTTGCCGTTGATCGCGATCAGGCGGCCTGTGGCCATCGGCTCGATGCTGGCGTCGTCCGCGCCCAGGCCCCGCAGGGTGGCCAGCACGCTGTCGCGCTGTTCGGGCTGGATGTTGATCAGGAAGTAATTGGGGGTATCGGCCGGCAGGCGCTCGCGCCACTGCTGCAGCAGGCCCGGTCCGGTCACCGCCAGCAACAGCAGCGCGCACAGCGACAGCGACAGGCCCACCAGCTGCATCACCGCCAGCAGGCGGCGCCGGGTCAGTGCGGCCAGGCCCAGCCGCCAGTTGCCATGCAGGCGGTGCTGCAGGCCGCGCAGCACCTGCAGCAGCACAAAGCCCAGCACGCCGGCGGCCAGCGCCAGCGCGGCCAGCCCGCCCAGCACCCACAGCGCCAGTTTCAGATCGCCGGTTACCTGCACCGCCAACAGCAGGCTGGCGCCCAGCGCGGCTACATAGGCCAGCAGCGAGGCCGGCGGCAGTGCGGCGAACGAGCGGTTCAGCACCCGCATCGGCGGCACCCCGCGCAGGCGCAGCAGCGGCGGCAAGCCGAAGCCGAACAGCAGCAACAGGCAGATGCCGGCGCCGGTCAGTGCCGGGGTGGCTTCAGGCAGCGGCAGGCGCTGCGGCACCAGACTGCCCAGTGCCTGCACCAGGCCTTCCTGTGCGGCCATGCCCAGTGCGATGCCCACGGCACAGGCCGGCACCGCCAGCATCAGCAACTGCAGGGCCAGGCCCAGCAGGATGTCGCGCTGGCGTGCGCCCAGGCAGCGCAGCACGGCCACCTGGTCGATGCGGCGCAGGGCAAAGCGGTTGGCGGCCAGGGCGGTGGCCACGCCGGCCAGCAGCACCGCCAGCAGCGCGCTCAGGCCCAGGAAACGGCCCGCCAGATCGAAGGCCTGGCGCACCCCGCGCTGGGTGTCATCCACGCTCAGCACGCGCATGCCCTTGGTCTGTGGCAGCAGCCACTGCCGGAACGCGGCGATCTGCGCCGGATCGCCGGCGAACATCAAGCGGTAGTTGATGCGGCTGCCGGGGCCGAGCAGGCCCGTGCCGTCCACGTCGGCGCGGTTCACCAGCAGGGTAGGGGACAGCGTCAGCAGGTCGCCGCCGGTATCCGGCTCGGCTTCGATGATGCCGGCGATGCGCAGCGTGCCCGCGCCAAATTCCAGATCGTCGCCGGCCTCCAGGCCCAGCGCCTGCAGCAGCCGTGGGTCGGCGTAGGCCTGGCCCTTGGGCGGCATGCCGGCGCGCTCGATCAGCGCCCCGCCCGGGGTGGCACGCACGCGCAGGCTGCCGCGCAGCGGGTAGCCCGCTTCAACCGCCTTGATGCTGGCCATCTGGCTGGCATCGCCCTGGAACAGCACGCTGCCGAAGCCGGCAATGCGGGTGTGGGCCAGGCCGCGCCGCTGCGCTTCTTCGGCGAAGGCTGCAGGCGGTTCGTTGCGGCTGCCCACGCCCAGGTCGCCGCCCAGCATTTCCGCGGCACTGCCGGTCAGGGCCAGGTTCACCCGGTTCACCAGGGTGCCCACGGCGGTCATCACCGCCACGCCCAGCACCAGCGCGGCGAACACGGTCAGCAGGTCGCCGGCCAGCGCCTCGCGGCGCAGCGCACGCCAGGCATGGCGCAGCAGGTTCATGCGTGCGCCTCGTGGGCGACGTCCTGCAGGCGGCCGTTGTCGATGCGGTGGATGTGCTGGCAGCGCTGTGCCAGGCGCAGGTCGTGGGTCACCAGCACCAGGGTGGTGCCACTGCTGGCATTGAGTTCGAACAGCAGGTCGCTGATGTGCTGGCCGGTGGCCTGGTCCAGCGAGCCGGTGGGCTCATCGGCGAACAGGATGCGCGGGCGGCTGACGAAGGCGCGGGCAAGGGCCACGCGCTGCTGCTCGCCACCGGACAAT
Organism: Stenotrophomonas sp. B1-1; assembly: GCF_010894375.1. Lineage (NCBI taxonomy): Bacteria > Pseudomonadati > Pseudomonadota > Gammaproteobacteria > Lysobacterales > Lysobacteraceae > Stenotrophomonas > Stenotrophomonas sp. B1-1. The sequence continues at coordinate 90,182 of NZ_JAAIUZ010000002.1, forward strand.
TGGCGCGGGTAGTGGCGGCCACGATGGGCCAGGCCCACCGCCTCCAGCACCTGCTGCACGCGGGCCGGGTCTTCGCGGCCGGCCAGTTCCAGCGGCAGGGCCACGTTCTCGGCGGCGGTCAGCGCCGGTAGCAGGTGGAAGCTCTGGAACACGAAGCCGACTTCGCGCGCGCGCAGCTGCGCCCGGGCTTCTTCGTCCAGCGCACCCAGCTCCTGCCCGGCCAGGGCGATGCGGCCGTGGCTGGGCAGGTCCAGCCCGGCCAGCAGCCCCAGCAGGGTGGTCTTGCCGGAACCGGAGGCGCCGACAATGGCCACGCTGGTGCCTTCATGGACGGTCAGGGTGATGTTGTCCAGTATGTGGACTTCACCCTCCGGGCCCTGCACGGTCTTGCCGACCTGGTCGACGGCGATGGCGACGGGCGCACTGCGGGGGGACAGGCTGTCGATGAGGAGACTCCAATGCGCGTTACAGGATGGAGCCGGCAAGCCGGCACGATGATGGTGCTGCTGCTAGGGTTGCTGCTGGCGCCCCTGCTGGCCTGTGCCAAAGGTCCGGGCGGCACCGTGCTGGTGCTGGGCGACAGTCTCAGTGCTGCCCACAATATCCCGGCCGATGCCGGCTGGGTCAGCCTGCTGGACAAGCGGGTCAGGCAGCAGTCGAAAACCCCGCCGCGCATCGTCAATGCCAGCATGAGCGGGGAAACCACCGCCGGCGCGCTGACCCGCCTGCCGGGCCTGCTGGCGCGGGAAACGCCCAGCGTGGTGGTGATCGCCCTGGGCGGCAACGATGCCCTGCGCGGCTTGACCCCGCTGCAGGTGCGGGGCAACCTGGAAAAGATGGTGCAGGCCAGCCAGAAGGCCGGTGCCAAGGTGCTGCTGCTGGGCATCGACGTACCGCCCAACTACGGCCCCGGCTACCGCCAGCGTCTGGCCGCGGTCTACCGGGGCCTGGCCGACCAGTACAAGGTGCCGCTGCTGCCGTTCCTGCTGGAAGGCGTGGCCCTGCAGCCGGGGCTGATGCAGGCCGACGGCCTGCACCCCACCGCCCAGGCGCAGCCGAAGGTGCTGGACAACGTCTGGCCGCTGCTCAAGCCCCTGCTATGAGCCGTTTCCGCGTGTCTTGACGGAACTTCACATCGCGTCCACCGTCGATGGGGCATGTTTCACAAAGCTGAAGACAGAGGGAATCACATGCGTCAGACGAAGGAGACTTCCGGCTTGGTGCTGGTGGTCGAGGACAATCGCAACATCTCCGAGATGATCGGCGAGTACCTGGAAGGCCGTGGCTTCGAGGTGGATTACGCGCAGGATGGCCTGGACGGCTACCGTCTGGCTGCCGAGAACAGCTACGACGTGGTCGTGCTGGACCTGATGCTGCCGCGCCTGGACGGCATCGAGGTATGCCGCCGCCTGCGCAACGATGCACGCAAGTCGACGCCGGTGCTGATGCTGACCGCGCGCGACACCCTGGACGACAAGCTGACCGGCCTGGGCTTTGGTGCAGACGATTACCTGACCAAGCCGTTCGCCATCCAGGAACTGGAAGCCCGGTTGCGCGCGCTGATCCGCCGCGAGCGCCGCCAGGTGGGTTCGGAAGTGCTGAAGGTGGCCGACCTGGTGCTCGACCCGGTCAGCATGCGCGCCACCCGCGCCGGTACCGAACTGCAGCTTTCGCCGATTGGTCTTCGCCTGCTGACCATCCTGATGCGCGAATCGCCGCGCGTGGTCACCCGCCAGGAAATCGAGCGCGAGATCTGGGGCAACGGCCTGCCCGATTCGGACACGCTGCGCAGCCATCTGTACAACCTGCGCAAGATCATCGACAAGCCGTTCGACCGCCCGCTGCTGCACACCGTGCAGAGCGCCGGTTACCGCATCGCCGATATCGCCCAACCGATGGCCTGATCGGTGCTGGCGCAGGCACAGACCCGCCCCGGCCCTGGCCGGGGCCCGGGGCAGCGGGCGGGCAGCTTGTTGCCAGTGTGGTCACCGTCCGTGCACGACCGTGGCACGTGGCGCTGCCTATAATCGCAGCGCTTCGACCGGGACCCCGCAATGCCGCACGGCCTGCCGCGCAAGATCCGCATCGTTTTCATCCTGCAGGCCGTGCTGGCCAGCCTGGGCATCCTGCTGGGTGCCTGGCTGGTCGCGCTGGTGATCAAGCACAGCCTGGTGGGCGCGGCCCTGCGCGAAGAGGCGTCCTACTACTGGACCCTGTACGCGGCCTCGCCGGCACAACCGCCGCCCAACACCCAGAACATCCGCGGCTACCTGTTGGAACGCGGTCAGTCCAGCCTGTCGCTGCCGCCCAACCTGCGCGCGCTGGAGCCGGGCTTCCACGAACTGCCCGGCGATGACCAGCTGGTGCTGGTGGACGCGCGGCCCGAGGGGCGCCTGTACCTGGTGTTCCTGCGTTCGCGCGCGGAAATGCTGGCGTTCTGGTTCGGCATCGTGCCGGTGCTGCTGACCCTGCTGGCCGTGTACGGCGCCAGCTGGGTGACCTACCGCGCCTCCAAGCGCCTAGTCTCGCCGGTGAACTGGCTGGCCCGGCGCGTCTCACGCTGGGACCCGGGGCATCCGGAAGCGGCCGACCTGGAGCCGGACAAACTGCCGGCGGACATGCAGGGCGAGACCCGGCAATTGGCCGCAGCGCTGCATTCGCTGGCCACCCGGGTCAGCGACCACGTGGCCCGCGAGCGCAACTTCACCCGTGATGCCAGCCACGAACTGCGCACGCCGCTGACGGTGATCCGCGTGGCCAGTGACATGGCGCTGGCCGACGACGGCCTGGAACCGCGCCTGCGCCGCAGCCTGCAGCGCATCCAGCGCGCCGGGCGGGACATGGAAGCGGTGATCGACGCATTCCTGATCCTGGCCCGCGAGGCCGACATCGAACCGCAGATCGAACTGTTCGATGTGAACGACGTGGTGCGCTACGAAGTGGACAACGCGCGCGAACTGCTGGGCAACCGCCCGGTCAGCATCGCCCTGCACAGTGCCGAACCGGTGCAGCTGCACGCCCCGCCGCGGGTGCTGCAGGTGGTGGTCAGCAACCTGGTGCGCAATGCCTGCAACTACACCGACGAAGGGCGCATCGATGTGGATGTGCAGGCCGACCGGGTGGTGGTGCGCGATACCGGCATCGGTATGTCCGAAGAGGCGCTGGCGCGGGCGTTCGAGCCGTTCTACCGCGCCGAACCGGACCGCCCGCAGGGCACCGGCCTGGGCCTGTCGATCGTGCGCCGCCTGTGTGATCGCTTCGGCTGGAAGGTCAGCCTGGCCAGTGAGCCGGGCAAGGGCACCGAAGCGACCGTCATCTTCCGCTGACGCTGCGCCGGGGTCGGATCCCGTTGCCGCGCAACGGGCTCTGACCCCACGCCCGATCCCGGTAGATCCACGCCATGCGTGGATGGGGCGACGGTAGCGCCGGGCCATGCCCGGCGTCCGCAATGGCTCAGTTGCAGTTGACCTTCGGCGCCAGCGCCTGGGTCCAGATCGCGTACCCGGCCGGGGTCATGTGCAGCATGTCCTCGCGGAACAGCTTCGCATCGGGCTGGCCATCGGCACCCAGCATGGGGGTGTAGATGTCGGTGTAACCGGTGTTGGGCAGCTTCGCCAGCGCGGCCTTGATCTGCGCGTTGGCTTCGTTGATCGCCGGCAGCAGGTGCGCACGCGACGGGCTGGGCTTGATCGACAGGTATTCCACCTTCGTCTTCGGCAGGTCGCGGTGCACGCGCTGCACGAAGGCTACCACGTCGTCACGCACCTGGCTGGCGCTGCGGCCGCTGTTCAGATCATTGTCGCCGGCATAGAAGAACACCTTGCACGGCGCATACGGCACCACGATGCGGTCGGCGTACCAGGTGCTGTCGCGCACTTCCGAACCGCCGAAGCCGCGGTTGAACACCGGCTGGGTGGGGAAGTCGCGGGCCAGGGTGTCCCACATGCGGATGGACGAGCTGCCGATGAACTCGATGCCACCGCGCGGCGGCGGCGAGGTGCGGTCGGTCTGGGCGAAGGCGGCCATGTCGCCGGCCCAGGCCACGTTGGACACCTGGTCGGGCACGGACGGCGCTGCCGGCGGGCTGAGCGCCTGCGCCAGCGGTGCGGCAGTCAGCAGGCCCAGCATCAGCAGGCAGGTACGGCGACGGGTCATCGGGCTCTCCAGCGCAACAATAAGGACGTTCATCATAGGAGCTGGGCCGGCAGGCCGCTTGTCCCTGTCAGGTGGCGCACGGCCGGGGCCGGGGTGCCACGGCGGCCCTTGTGGCAAAATGGGCGCCATCTGCCCCTCCCTGTGCCTTCATGATCTCCTGCCGTGCGTCTGAGCGGTCGCTGCGCCGCGCCCCTGTTGCTGGATCCCTCGCCCGTGGCTGACAACTTCGGCCACATGCCCCGCGGCCCGCGCCGCATCTTCCAGGCCGCACGCTGGTCCTGGCAGGGCCTGCGCGCCGCCTGGCTGCACGAATCCTCGTTCCGCCTGGAGGTCTACCTGCTGGTGCTGCTGGCGCCGCTGGCGCTGTGGCTGGGCCAGACCCCGGTGGAGCGCGCGCTGCTGATCGGCTCGATGCTGCTGGTGCTGGCCATGGAGCTGGCCAATTCGGCCATCGAAGCGGTGATCGAGCGCTATGGCCCGGAGATCCACGAGCTGGCCGGCCGCGCCAAGGACATGGGCTCGGCGGCGGTGTTCGTGCTGATGATGAACGTACTGCTGTGCTGGGCCCTGGTCGTGGTGCCGCACCTGTTGGCCGGCACCTACGGCTGAACCTCCCATTCCCCACTGCCTTGAAGAGTTTCCATGTCCTTTGAGTTCCTCGCCGACCCCAACGCCTGGGTGACCCTGTTCACCCTGAGCGCGCTGGAAATCGTGCTCGGCATCGACAACCTGGTGTTCATCTCCATCGCCGTCAGCAAGCTGCCGGAAGAGCGCCGCCCGTTCGCCCGCAAGCTCGGCATCGCCGTGGCCTGCATCACCCGCATCCTGCTGCTGGTGTCGCTGGCCTACCTGGCGCACATGTCGGCCAACCTGTTCAACGTGGCCGGCATGGGCATTTCCATCCGCGACCTGGTGCTGATCGTCGGTGGCCTGTTCCTGATCATCAAGGGCTACCTGGAGATCAAGGAACTGATCACCGGTGGCGACGATGAAAATCCCGCCACCAGTAAGGCTTCGGGCGTGTTCGGCATGGTCATCCTGCAGATCGCGATCATCGACATCGTGTTCTCGCTGGACTCGGTCATCACCGCGGTCGGCATTGCCGACCACATTCCGGTGATGGTGGCCGCGATCCTGCTGTCGGTCATGGTGATGCTGCTGGCCGCCAACCCGCTGGGCCGCTTCATCGACGCCAACCCGACGGTGAAGATGCTGGCGCTGGCCTTCATCCTGCTGATCGGCGCGGTGCTGATCCTGGACGGCCTGGACGTGCACGTGCCCAAGCCCTACATCTACGCCGCGATGGGCTTCTCGGTGCTGGTGGAGTGGCTGAACCTGCTGATGCGCCGCCGCGCACGCGAACACCACGTGCCGGGTGCCGGCGACTGGTAAGCGCGTTTCCTGGAACCCCCGGCCTGGCCGGGGGTTCTGCGTTATGGGGATCTGTGAACCGGGGTCAACACTGTTTCCCCGCCACGGGGCTTAATCCGGTCGGGCAAAGCGCGCACCCTGTGCGCTTCTTTTCACAGGCCTGCCCCACGCAGGAAACGTCCATGAACTCCAGAGCCGCCTTGCTGGCCCTTGCCGTCGGCGCCTTCGCCATCGGCACCACCGAATTCGCGCCCATGGGCCTGCTGCCGGTCATCGCCGACGGCGTGGGCGTGGGCATCCCTACTGCCGGCATGCTGATTACCGCCTACGCGGTGGGCGTGATGCTGGGTGCGCCGGTGATGACCCTGCTGATGGGGCGCTTCGGCAAGCGCACCGCGCTGATGCTGCTGATGTCGATCTTCGTGGTCGGCAACCTGCTGTCGGCGCTGGCGCCGAACTACGGCCTGCTGCTGCTGTCGCGGCTGGTCACCAGCCTCAACCACGGCGCGTTCTTCGGCATCGGCGCGGTGGTGGCCGCCAGCCTGGTGCCGAAGGACAAGCAGGCCGCGGCCGTGGCCACCATGTTCATGGGCTTGACCATCGCCAACATCGGCGGCGTGCCGCTGGCCACCTGGGCCGGGCAGCAGCTGGGCTGGCGCCTGTCCTTTGCCGGTACGGCGGTGCTGGGCGTGGTGGCGATCACCGCGCTGGGCCTGGCCCTGCCGGCTTCGGCGCCGGGCCCGCGCCCGGACGTGCACCGTGAGCTGAAGGCGATCATGCAGCCGCAGGTGCTGCTGGCGATGGCGACCACGGTGCTGGGGGCCGGTGCGATGTTCACCCTGTACACCTATGTGGCGCCGGTGCTGACCGAGCTGACCGGTGCCTCCAATGCATTCATCGCGGTGTCGCTGGCGCTGGTGGGCATCGGCTTCACCGTGGGCAATGGCATTGGCGGGCGTCTGGCCGACTGGTCGCTGGACGGCGCCACGCGCATCCTGCTGGCGGTGCTGGCCCTGTTGATGCTGGTGCTGCCGCTGGCGTTCATGAGCCACGCCACCGCTGCGGTGGGGCTGCTGTTATTCGGTGCGGCCACCTTCGCGATCGTGCCGCCGCTGCAGATCCGGGTGATGCAGGCGGCGACCGAGGCGCCGGGCCTGGCGTCGTCCATCAATGTGGGTGCGTTCAACCTGGGCAATGCGCTGGGGGCCGCGCTGGGCGGGGCGGTGATCAGCCTGGGCCTGGGTTATGCGGCCATTCCGGTGGCCGGTGGGTTGCTGGCGGCTGCCGCGCTGGTGCTGGCGTGGTGGGGGCGGGTGCGCGCCCCGGCCGCCGAAGCCTGCTGAGGAGGTGGGTTGCGGCAGGGCTTGCAGCCCTGCACCCGCCGAATCAACGTCAACGTCAAAAGCTGGCATTCCGTGGGATGGCGGGGTGGGTCCGGTTGAGGGGGACGCTGCAAGTACGTCCATGTAAGCTCGGTCGCCGCATCCATGCGGCTCACGCCCCCTCAACCGGACCCACCCCGCCTTCGACAGTTTCCCGCGGTCTGTCGGAACGGCCTCCCGCTTGGGTGCGTGTCGGCCTCCCGCTCTGGTAGGTGTCGACCTTGGTCGACACGAATGCCGGAAGCATCGGCTCTTGCTCTTGCTCTTTTTTGATCTTCCCGCGGTGCGCAGGAAACCGTACGAGGCCGGGCGGGTGGGCGTGGCGGGGGTATCCGCGCCATGGATGGCGCGGCTAAGCCTCCGAGGACGGATTCACGGCGTCCCCCGTCATGCCCACCCGCCCGGACTACCCCGATGATCGATGAGCACCACCACCGCGGAGGGGGCGGCGCCCGATGGCCGATCTTTCACCGCGTCCGTGGCATGCTCGGCACATCGTCCACCCGGAATTGCCACCATGCGCCTGTTCACCCGTGTCCTGCCCCTGCTGCTGCTGGCCGGCCTGCTCTCCGGCTGCGGCTACAACACCATCCAGCAGAAGGACGAGGCCGTGAAGGCCAGCTGGTCCGAAGTGTTGAACCAGTACAAGCGCCGCGCCGATCTGGTGCCCAACCTGGTGCAGACCGTGAAAGGCTTCGCCAGCCAGGAAGAGCGCGTGCTGACCGAAGTCACCAACGCCCGCTCGCGGGTCGGCCAGATCAACGTCAACGCCGATGATGAAGCCTCGCTCAAGCAGTTCCAGCAGGCGCAGGGCGAACTGGGCAGTGCGCTGTCGCGGCTGCTGGTGGTTACCGAGAACTATCCGGTGCTGAAGTCCGACGCCAACTTCCGCGACCTGCAGGCGCAGCTGGAAGGCACCGAAAACCGCATCACCGTGGCCCGTGGCCGCTACATCCAGCAGGTGCAGGACTACAACACCTACATCCGCTCGTTCCCGCAGTTGATCACCGCCAAGATCTTCGGCTACCAGCCCAAGCCGAACTTCAGCGTGGAAAACGAGGCGCAGATTTCCAACGCGCCGGCGGTCGATTTCGGCAACGCGCCGCAGCAGCCGCCGGCAGCGCAGCCGGCGAACTGATCCATGCGCCTGCCCACCGCGCTGCTGGCCCTGCTGCTGTGGCTGCCGCTGGCCGCGCAGGCGCAGCAGCTTGCGCCGATTCCGGCGCTGGATTCGCCGGTGGTCGACACCACCGGCACACTGGATGCCACGCAGAAGCAGGCACTGGTGCAGCAGGCGCTGGCGCTGCAGCAGCGCAAGGGCAGCCAGCTGCAGGTGCTGGTGGTGCCCAGCACCCAGCCCGAGGACATCGCGCAGTACACCACCCGTGTGTTCGATCAATGGCAGATCGGCCGCAAGGGCGTGGATGACGGCGTGCTGCTGGTGGTGGCCAAGGACGATCGGCGGGTGCGCATCGAACCGGGCTATGGGCTGGAGGGCGCCATTCCCGATGCCATTGCCAACCGTGTCATCCAGGAATACCTGGTGCCGCGTTTCCGTGCCGGCGACTACGCCGGCGGCATCACCGAAGCGACCGCGGTGCTGGTCAAGCTGATCGATGGCGAGGCCCTGCCAGCGCCGGTCAGCAGCCAGCGCGGCGCTGACAGCGGCGACGGCGGTGATACCTGGGCGCTGGCGCTGTTCATTGGCGTATTTGCCGGCAGCATCCTGCGCGGGGTGTTCTCGCGGGTGCCGCGCCCGCTGCGCGGCCTGCTGGGCGGTGGCGGCGCCGCGCTGGCGGCCTTCCTGTTCACCTCCACGCTGCTGGCCAGTGGCCTGGCCGGTATCGTCGGCCTGATCGTGGCCATGCTTTCGGGCCACCCCGGCCGCTTCGCCGGCGGCGGTGGCTGGGGCGGTGGCAGTTGGGGCGGCGGGGGCGGCGGTGGTTTCGGCGGTGGTGGCGGCAGCTGGGGCGGCGGCGGTGGCCGTTCCGGTGGCGGTGGCGCTTCGGGGGGCTGGTGATGATCAGGCGTATCGGGCGGCACCTGTTTTCCCCGTCGCTGCGGCGGGCCTTCCCGCCGGCGGTGCTGCAGGCGATCACCGAGGCCATCGCCAGTGGTGAACAGCGCCACGGCGGCCAGGTCATGTTCGCGGTGGAAGCCGATCTGCCCCTGCACGCGCTGTGGCGGCGGGTGACCCCGCGGCAGGCGGCTGAGCAGGCCTTCGCCCAGCTGCGCACCTGGGATACCGCGCATAACAACGGCGTGCTGATCTACCTGCTGCTGGCCGACCACGCCATCGAGATCGTGGCCGACCGCGGCCTGCACGGCCGGGTCAGCCCGGCGCAATGGCAGCGCATCTGCACCCATCTGCGCGAAGGGCTGCGCGGCAGCGAGCCGGTGCAGGCCCTGCGCGATGCCATCGATGAAGTCTCCGGGCTGCTGGCCGGGCACTTTCCGCCCGGTTCGGGGTCCGACGATGACGGGCTGCCCAACACCCCGCAGCTGCTTGGTTGAGCCGCGGCGGCGCTGGCCCGAGAATAGGCGTTCACCTGCAAGGCACCTTCCATGATCTATTTCCACGATATCGACCCCATTGCCCTTTCGCTGGGGCCGATCAAGGTGCACTGGTACGGCATCATGTACCTGCTGGGCTTCACTGCAGCCTGGCTGCTGGGGCGCAAGCGCATCGCGCAGGGGCGCCTGCCGGGCGTCGATGCCAACGGTTTTTCCGACCTGCTGTTCTACGCCATGCTGGGCGTTGTGCTGGGCGGGCGCATCGGCTACATGCTGTTCTATGCACTGGGCGATTTCCTGTCCAACCCGGTGCTGCTGTTCAAGGTATGGGACGGTGGCATGAGCTTCCACGGCGGCCTGCTGGGCGTGGTGGTGGCGTGCTGGTGGTGGTCGCGCAAGCAGCGCCTGCACCTGTTCGACACGATCGACTTCATGGCGCCGCTGGTGCCGATCGGCCTGGCACTGGGGCGGGTGGGCAACTTCATCGGCGCCGAGCTGTGGGGCAAGTACACCGACGGCACCTGGGGCGTGGTGTTCCCTTCGGGCCTGCCAGCACCGCTGAACCAGCTGGATGCGGCCACGCTGAAGGCACAGTTCGCTACCGGCGCGCTGAACCCCTACGCGCGCCATCCCTCGCAGCTGTATGAAGCGGCGCTGGAAGGCGTGGTGATGTTCACCGTGCTGTGGATGGTGTCGGCCAAGCCGCGCCACCGCTACCTGGTGTCGGGCCTGTTCGCGCTGATGTACGGCATCTTCCGCTTCGGCCTGGAGTTCGTGCGCATGCCCGACAACGGGGTCTACATCGCCTTCGGCTGGCTGACCAAGGGCCAGCTGCTGAGCCTGCCGCTGGTGGCGCTGGGCCTGGTGCTGCTGGCACTGTCGCGCCGCGCACCGGTGCTGCAGCCGCAGCCGCTGGTGGCGGCGGAGGGCAAGGCATGAAGGCCTACCTGGACCTGCTTTCGCACGTGCTCGAACACGGCGCCGAGAAGAGCGACCGCACCGGCACCGGCACCCGCAGCGTGTTCGGCTGGCAGATGCGCTTCGATCTGAACGAAGGCTTCCCGCTGGTCACCACCAAGAAGCTGCACCTGCGCTCGATCATCCACGAGCTGCTGTGGTTCCTGAAGGGCGACACCAACATCGGCTACCTGAAGGACAACCAGGTACGCATCTGGGACGAGTGGGCCGACGCCAATGGCGATCTCGGCCCGGTGTACGGCAAGCAGTGGCGCAGCTGGGCCACCGCCGATGGCCGCGAGATCGACCAGATGCAGTGGCTGGTGGACGAGATCAAGCGCAATCCCGATTCGCGGCGGCTGGTGGTCAGTGCCTGGAACGTGGGCGAGCTTTCGCAGATGGCGCTGATGCCATGCCACAACCTGTTCCAGTTCTACGTGGTGGACGGCAAGCTGAGCTGCCAGCTGTACCAGCGCAGCGGCGATATTTTCCTGGGCGTGCCGTTCAACATCGCCAGCTACGCGCTGCTGACCCACATGGTGGCGCAGGCCACGGGTCTGGGCGTGGGCGACTTCGTGCATACCCTGGGCGATGCCCATCTGTATTCGAACCACTACGCGCAGGCCCGTGAACAGCTGTCGCGTGAACCGCGCGCGCTGCCCAAGCTGTGGCTGAACCCCGAGGTGACCGACCTGTTCGGTTTCCAGTTCGACGACATCCGCATTGACGGCTACGACCCGCACCCGGCCATCAAGGCCCCGGTGGCGGTATGAGGCTGCGCAGGTGTGTGCCCCCGCTGCTGCTGGCCGGCGTGCTGTGCACGGGCGCGTACGCGGCACCGGCCGATACGCTGGGCTTGGCCCGTGAAGTCAACGCACAGATCGTGCACAGACACATGCGCGAGGAAGCCCACGCGTTTGCCGCGGCATTCAACGGCAGCACGATGATGCCCGAGGACATTCCGGCAGGCTGCCAGGCGCAGATGCGCGAGGCGGTGACCGGCATGTACGCGGCGATGACCGAGCACCTCAAGGCGGGCATCGAAGAGCCGGAGTACCAGCGCGTGCTCGAGCAGCAGCTCGCCAGCGTCTACTCCAGCGACCAGTTGCAGGCGTTTCTGGTGCGGGCTGCCGACACCGACACCGATAGGGCGGCGTTGTCCGCGGAGATCCTGTCAGGCCCGGGCCTGAAGGACATCGAGGAGGCGCAGATGCAGAAGATCGTCGATGGCATGGATGAGAAGTCCCCGTCCAGCCCGGCGCTGGCGGCAGCGTTGCAGGCGGCCAGTGCCGCCAAGGCTGCCTGTGAACGGCTGCAGATCGATGCCGGTTGAGGAGGTCGCAGCGATGAAACTTTCGATGGTCGTAGCGCTGGACCGCAACCGTGGCATCGGCCAGGGCAATGCCATGCCCTGGCACCTGCCGGACGACTTCAAGCATTTCAAGGCGCTGACCCTGGGCAAGCCGATCCTGATGGGGCGCAAGACCGCCGAATCGATCGGCCGGGTGCTGCCGGGGCGGACCAATCTGGTGCTGACCCGCAGCGGCCAGGTGCCGTTCGAAGGCATGCGTGCGGTGGCATCGCTCGAAGAAGCCAAGGCCATTGCGGCGGGCGAGGGCGCCAGCGAGCTGTGCATCATTGGCGGTGGCGAAATCTTCCGCCAGCTGCTGGACCAGGCCAGCGACCTGTACCTGACCTGGGTGGACGCCGAGGTGCCGGCCGATACGCATTTTCCCGAAGTCGACCCGGCGGTGTGGCAGGAAACCAGCAGCGAGCCGCACCCAGCCGACGCACGCCACGCCTACGCGTTCCGCTTCGCGCACTACACGCGCCGCTGACCCCGGGTAGAGTCGACCGTTGGTCGACTGCTCCTGGTTCGGACCTCGCGAAACCCCGCGCTCCGCGCGATAGTCGACTGGTAGAGTCGACCGTTGGTCGACTGCTCCTGGTTCGGACCATGCGAAACCCCGCGCTCCGCGCGATAGTCGACTGACAGTCGACTCTACCGCTGTGCCTTCAGCTCTGCGGCGGTGCGCCGTTGTTGCCACCACCACCACCACCGCGACGGCGACGACGACGCGGGCCACGGTTGCCCGGCGCGGCAGGCTGGCCGTTGCCGCCTTCCTTGCTCGGTGCAGCCGCAGGTGCACGCGGCTGCGGCGGGCGTGCCGGCGGCCGTGCGTTGGCGACCGGCGCCGGCACATCACGCCCCGGCACCTGCACCACGCGCAGTTCATCGGTATCCAGCTGCAGGGCGGTCAGCTTGCCACCCCAGACCGCGCCGGTATCGATGGCGTGCACGCCCTGGGTGATGGTCAGGCCCAGCGCCGACCAGTGGCCGCAGACGACCTTCAGGTCGCGCTCGACCCGGCCGGGCACTTCGAACCAGGGGTACAGCCCCTGTTCCTGGGTGCCGGGCGTGCCCTTGTCTTCAATGCCGATGCGCCCGCGCGGGGTGCAGTAGCGCATGCGGGTGAGCACGTTGATGATCGCGCGCGAGCGGTCATAGCCGGCCAGGTTCGGGGCCCAGCTGGGCTTGTCGCCGTACATGTTGCGGAACAGCTTGCGATAGCCGGCGCCGTGCAGTTGCACTTCCACTTCGGCGGCATGCTTTTCGGCCATCTGCGTGGTCCACTTCGGCGCCAGGCCGGCATGCACCATCATCCAGCCCAGCTCGCGGTCCACGTGCACCAGCTTCTGCAGGCGCAGCCACTCCAGCAGCTCGTCGCGGTCTTCGGCCTGCACGATGCGCAGCAGGTCCGGGTTGACCTTGCGCTGCTCTTCCTCGGTGCGCGCACCCACGGCCAGCAGCGAAAGATCATGATTGCCCAGCACCACCACGCTGTGCTCGCGCAGCGAATGCACCAGGCGCAGGGTTTCCAGCGATTGCCCACCGCGGTTCACCAGATCGCCGCAGAACCACAGGGTGTCCTGCGCCGGGTCGAAGCGGATCTTTTCCAGCAGGCGCTGGGTTACGTCGTAGCAGCCCTGCAGGTCGCCGATCGCCCACACACTCATCGTCCGGCCTCCGTGTCAGTGCAGGGTACGCGGGATGGCCAGCACGAAAGGTGCGACCGGCGCGGCAAATTCAGTGCCATCGTCGGCAACCATGTCGTAGTGGCCCTGCATGGTCCCGTGGTCGGTGCCCAGCATGACACCCGAGGTGTAGTGGAAGTCTTCACCGGGGCGCAGGCGCGGCTGTTCGCCGATCACACCATCGCCATCGACATGCTCGACGCGACCGTTGGCGTCGGTGATGCGCCAATGGCGCGCAACCAGGCGCGCGGCGACGCGGCCACGGTTGCGGATGCGGATCGTATAGGCGAACGCATAGCGGCCGTCTTCCGGCGCGGATTGGTCGTCGAGGAAGCGCGGGGCAACTTCAACGGAGATGGCGTAAACGTCAGCGTCTTCCATACCGGCAGTGTAATCAGGTGGCATTGGCCAAAGCGATGAATTCAGCCACATCCAGCTGTTCGGCACGGGCATCGGGGCGCACGCCCGCAGCGGCGAACTGTTCGGCGGTCACCACCTTGCTCAACGCGTTGCGCAGGGTCTTGCGGCGCTGGCCGAAGGCGGCCTTGACCACCTCGGCAAAGCGCGCGTGATCGTGGATGGCGATGGTGGCCGGGTCGCGCGGCACCAGCCGCACCACGGCCGAATCGACCTTCGGCGGCGGCCGGAACGCGCCCGGCGGCACCACGAACAGCGAAGTGACCTGGCAGTAGGCCTGCAGCATCACGCTCAGGCGGCCGTAGACCTTGCTGCCCGGGCCGGCGGCCATGCGGTCGACAACTTCCTTCTGCAGCATGAAATGCATGTCGCGGATGACCGCGGCATGTTCCAGCGCATGGAACAGGATGGGCGAGGAGATGTTGTAGGGCAGGTTGCCGACCAGGCGGATCGGCTGGCCGGCGGCCAGTTCGGTGAAATCCACGCGCAGCACGTCGCGGTGGACGATGGTCAGCTCGCCCAGCGGCTCGGCGGCCGCGGTGAGCGGCGCGATCAGGTCGCGGTCGAACTCGATTACGGTCAGTTTCGGATGGACGCGCAGCAGGGGCAGGGTGATCGCACCCTGGCCAGGGCCGATCTCGACCAGGCGGTCGCCATCCTTGGGGTTGACCGCCATCACGATCTTGTCGATGTAGTGGCGGTCGGCCAGGAAATGCTGGCCAAGCTGTTTCTTGGCCGGGGCGGTAAACACCGGGCCGGAGGGGGAATGCGGGGAATTCATGCGCTCAGTGTACGTTGCCGGGCCAATTGCGCACACAGGGCCGTGGCGGCCTGCAGGCTGGACGGGTCGGCAATGCCGCGTCCGGCCAGGTCCAGCGCGGTGCCATGGTCGACCGCCACGCGCGGGTAAGGCAGGCCCAGGGTCAGGTTCACGGCCTGTTCGAAGCCCGAATACTTCAGTACGGGCAGGCCCTGGTCGTGGTACATGGCCAGCACGGTGTCGAACCCGGCCAGCTTGGCCGGCAGGAAGGCGGTGTCGGCCGGCAGTGGCCCGACCAGATCCATGCCCTCTGCGCGCAAGCGCTGCAGCAGCGGAATGATCAGGTCCAGTTCCTCGCGGCCCAGATGGCCGTCTTCACCGGCATGCGGGTTCAGGCCCAGCACGGCGATACGCGGGGCGGCCAGGCCGAACTCACCGCGCAACGCGGCATGCACCGTGCGCAGGGTGTGTTCCAGGGCAGGCGCGGTGATCGCATCGGCCACTTCGCGCAAGGGCAGGTGGGTGGTGGCCAGCGCAACGCGCACGATGTCGTTGGCCAGCATCATCACCACCTTAACCCCGGCCTGGTCGGCCAGCAGTTCGGTGGTGCCGCTGTAGGCAATGCCGCCTTCGTTGATGACCGCTTTGTGCACCGGGCCGGTGACCACGCCGTGCAGTTCGCCGGACAGGCAGGCCTGGCCGGCACCGAGCAGGGCGCCGATGACAGCGCTGGCGTTGGCCGGGTCGGCCTGGCCGAAGCGGCTGGGCGCGGCATTGGCCACCACGCGCAGGCGCAGATCGCCAGGCAGACGCGCGTGCGCATCTTCCGGCAGCAGTTGCAGGGGCAGGTTCAGCGCGGCGGCGGCCGCGCGCAGGGTGTCCGGGTCGGCGAAGGCCAGCAGCCGGCAATCATCGCGCGGCTGCTGTACCAGGCGGACACACAGTTCCGGACCGATCCCGGCGGGCTCGCCCGGTACCAGCGCGAGCTCGGGGCGCATGGGTCAGGACTGCGGCGGGGTGGCGGTGTTTTCCGCCCGGTCGCCGCTGCGGAAGCTGACGTAGGCTTCGCCACGCAGTTCCTGCAGGAAGCGGTTGTATTCCTCTTCCAGCTTGCGGCGGCCGATGGTTTCACGCACCTGGGCACGCTGGTTGTCGCTGGTCACGTCGGTCTGGCGCGTGGCAACGCGCTGCACGATGTGCCAGCCGGCATCGGTACGGAACGGCTGGCTGACGCCGCCATCCTGGATGCCTTCGACCTGCTGGCCGAACGCCGGACCGAAGGCATCGGCCGGGAACCAGCCCAGATCGCCGCCCTGGCCCTTGCTGTTGCTGTCTTCCGACGATTCCTTGGCCACCTGCTCGAAGTCGGCACCACCGGCCACGCGGGCACGCAGGGTGTCGATCTTGGCCTTGGCGGCGGCATCGGTCTGGTTGCCGTCCACGCGCACCAGGATATGGCGGGCATGGTATTCGGTGACCGTGTGGGCACCGGCGGCGGCGTTGGCATCACGCACTTCCACCAGCTTCAGCAGCTGGAAGCCGCTGGGGCCGCGGATCGGGCCAACCACATCGCCGGCCTTCATCTGCTGCATCATCTGCGCGAACGCCGCCGGGATTTCGTCCAGCGTGCGCCAGCCCAGATCGCCGCCTTCCAGCGCGTTGGGGCTGTCCGAATAGCGCACGGCGGCGGCGTTGAAGTCCAGCTCGCCCTTGTCCAGCAGGGCCTTCACGCCGTCGGCCTTCTTCTGGCCGGTGGCGATCTGGTCGGCGTTGGCGCCGTCGGGCAGGGCGACCAGGATGTGCGCCAGGTGGTACTGGTTGCCGGCGGTGGCCTGCTGCTTCAGCGCGGCGTCCACTTCACCCTCGCTCACGCTGATGCGGCTCTGCGCGAAGCTCTGGCGCAGGCGCTGCACGGTGATCTCGTCGCGCACCGAGGAACGGAATTCCTCGAAGTCGATGCCGTCATGGGCCAGGCGCTGGCGCAGGCTGTCCAGGTTGGAACCGTTCTGCTGGGCGATGGAGTTCATCGCCTGGTTCAGTTCCTGGTCGCTGACACGGATGCCGCTGCCCTGGGCGCGGGCCACCTGCAGCTTCACCAGCACCAGGCGCTCCAGCACCTGGCGGCTGAGCACGTCGTCCGGCGGCAGCTGGTTTTCGCGGCCCACGTACTGGGCCTTGATGTTGGCGATGGCGCGCTGCAGTTCACTCTGCAGGACCACGTCCTCGTCGACGACCGCAGCAATGCGGTCCAGCGGCTGGGCCTCCTGCGCGATGACCTGCAGGGGGGCGGACACGCTGGACACCGCCAGCAGCGAGGCGAGAAGAACGGGGAAGCGCTTGGTCATGGGATCAGATTCGGATCGTAGTCGTCCCGGGTCACCCCGGTATTGCTGGGCGGCACCAGATAAAGGTCGTCGCGGTTGTAGCCGAGGATAGCACGGCGCAGGGTACGGTCCGTGTCCTGGCCCAGCGAGCTCAGGCCCTTCAGCACGAACTCGATCTGGATGGAATTGTTCAGGTCGCCTTCGCGGTTGCGCACGTAACGGCGGGCCACGGCGCGCACGGCCAGGCAGCAGCTGTCCCACTGCACGCCGCCGATGATTTCCAGCGGCGCCTTGTCTTCCAGCGAGTAGTAGTAACGGCCGACCAGGCTCCAGCGCGCATTCAGCGGGTACAGGAACGACAGGTCGGCCTGCTTCAGCAGGTCGGTGCCGTCGGGGTTGATGCGGTGGCGGTAGGTCAGGTTGACCACGCCATCGTTGGACATCAGGTAGCGGGCGCGGAAGCTGGCCAGGTCCTCACGCTTGTACTTGGGGTCCCACTGGTAAGTGGCGCTCAGGGTCCAGCGGTCGTTCACCATATAGTTGGCGTCGGCGATCCAGGCCGACTTGCCCTTTTCAACCGGTGCGCCGCCCGGGGTGGTGGTCACCCGCGACTCGTCGAAGTACTGGATCTGGCCGATGCTGGCCGAGAACCGTTCTTTGCCGGTGGTCTGGTCGATGAAGCGGGTGCCCAGCGCCATGGTCAGCTGGTTGGCATCGTTCTGGCGGTCGGCGCCGGTGTAGCGCGAATCGCGGAACAGCTGGCCCCAGCTGAAGGTGAAGTCACGGGTGTCGAACAGCGGCAGGTCGTCCTGGTTGCGGTACGGCGTGCGCAGGTAGAACAGGCGCGGTTCCAGGGTATGCAGGAACGACTTGCCACCGATGGTGGTTTCGCGGTCGAAGAACAGGCCGGCGTCCAGGCTGGCGATCGGCAGCGAGCGGCTGGGCGAGGTGTTGCCGCGCAGCTGTTCGGCGCTGGCCGTGGCCGGATCGATGCCCTGCGAGGTCAGCACCGTCCTGCGGATGCTGTCGGCCAGGCCACGTTCCAGGTCATAGGCGGTGTAGCGGTAGGCCAGGGTCGGGGTGACATACCAGGCCGCGCCGCTGAACGGGAAGGAGATCGACGGCTTGATGTCCAGGCGCGAACCGCCGTCCATGCGGGTCACGTTGCCGGTGCGCACGTATTCGCCGTCGGCATCGATCGTCTTCTCATGCACGTCATCGTGGGTGAAGCGCACCGCCTCGGCGTACAGGCTGGTTTCGACCCACGGCAGCAGCGGCTTGTCCCAGGTGAAGTACAGGCGCGGCTGTCGGTTGTAGGCCAGTGCCGATTCGGTCAGGGTGTAGTCGGTCAGCTGCCAGCGGTCGGCCATGATGCCGGCGGTCCAGTCCTTGCCGGTGCCGTACAGGCCGATGGTGCTCTGCAGGTTCGACGCGGTCACGCCCACCAGACGGTTGGAGAAATCCTCCACGTAGCGCTCGTCGCTCACCCAGGCCAGGTTGGCGCGGGCCTGCCAATGGCTGTCCACGTTGTGGTAGCCACTGAACATCACCCGGCCGCGGTCGCGGTCGCGCAGCTTGTCGTTGGGGATGTAGGCGGTCAGCAGCTCGCCGCGGCCGCCGTTGTAGAGATAGCGGAACTCGTTGTCCAGCATCAGCCCGCGCTCGCTCATGTAGCGCGGCATCAGGGTGTCGTCGTAGTTCGGCGCCAGGTTCAGGTAGATCGGCTGGGTGTAGTCGAAACCATTGCGGCCGGACATGCCCAGCTGCGGGAACAGCAGGCCGGTCTTGCGGCGGTCGTCGATCGGGAACTTGAAGTACGGCGCCCACAGCACCGGCACCTTGCCGATGCGCAGCACCGCGTTGCGGGCGGTACCGAAGCCTTCGTCGTTGTCCACGTCGATCTGCGGTGCGGTCAGCTTCCACACCGGCTGCGAGGGGTCGCAGGTGGTGTAGGTGGAGCGATGCATCTGGCCCACGGCGCCCTGCAGGTCGACCGATTCGGCCTCGCCGTTGCCACGGCGCGACACCAGCTGGTACTGGATGTCGGTGATCTTATGGGTGTCGCTTTCCTGGTTGCCCTCGGCGCGCTTGGCCACCATGCGGATCGAGGAATCCTGGTAGCGCACGTTGCCGTCGGCGATGTAGTTGCCGGTGTCGGTATCGAAGCTGAGCTTGTCGGTGCCCACGAACTGGTCGCCGCGGCGCAGGGCCACGTTGCCCTGGTACTGCGGCACGGTGGTGGTGCCCAGCAGCTGGTCGCCTTCGATGTCGGTGGGCTGCTGCTCGCGCTGGGCGCTGGCGGCGGCCGCGTCCTGCCCCGGTACCGGGGTGGGGGCATCGGTGAAGGCGGGAATGACTTCGGTGGCCGGGCACAGGCCCCAGTTGAGCGGCTTGTCATCGGCCATCGCCGGCAGGCAGACAGCGATGCTCAGGGGCAGGGGAAGCAGGCGGAGGGCTCGGCGCACGCGGTTCGGATTCGGGCGAAAACGGACCGTAGATTGCCCCATCCCTTGCATAGGGGCAATGAAGGCGTCCGGCCCAGACCGGTTCGGGTTCATCCTGGGCGTGCCGCAGCGGCGCCCTGCAGCAGGGTCTGCACGTGGGCCACGCTGCATTCGGCCAGCGCCTGCAGGTCGTAGCCGCCTTCCAGCATGGACACCACGCGGCCGGCCCCATGGCGCCGCGCCAGCGCATGCAGTTCGCCGGTGATCCAGGCGAAATCCTCGGTTTCCAGCATCAGGTCTGCCTGCGGGTCGCGCAGGTGGGCATCGAAACCGGCCGAAATCAGCAGCAGCTGCGGGCGGAAGTCGTCGATGGCCGGCAGCATCTCGTCGGCCCAGACGTTGCGGAAGCGGAAGCCACCGCTGCCCGGCGGCAGCAGGATGTTCATCAGGTTGCCGGCGCCACGGTCGCGGCGCAGGCCCGAGTTGGGGAACAGCCCGGCCTGGTGGGTGCTGTAGTACGACACCCGCGCGTCGTGCTGGAAGATGTCCTGGGTGCCGTTGCCGTGGTGCACGTCGAAGTCGACCACGGCAATCCGTTCCAGGCCGTGGCGGTCGCGCGCGTAGGCGGCGGCGATGGCGATATTGTTGAGCAGGCAGAAGCCCATGGCCGTACTGCTGGTGGCATGGTGGCCCGGCGGGCGCACCGCGCAGAACGCCAGCGGGTCATCGCCCAGCATCACCGCGTCCACCGCGGCCACGCCGGCGCCGGCGGCGTGCACGGCGGCGCTGGCCGAACCGGGCGAGGTCCAGGTGTCCATGTCCAGCTGGCGCAGTGGCAGGGTCTGCGGCTGCAGCACGAAGTCGAGCAGGGCGCTGTCGTGGACCCGGCTCAGCTCGCCGAACTTGGCCGGCGGGGCCTGCTGCCAGTCCAGTTGGCCGGGGAAGGCCTGCTGCAGGGCGTCGAGCACCACCTGCAGCCGTTGCGGGCATTCGGGATGGCCCGGACCCGGGTCGTGCAGCAGGCAGGACGGATGAGTGAAGACCTGCACGGGCTCAGGCCTGCCGGTGCTGTGGTTGCCACAGCGCTTCGCCGTGGCCATCGGCGCGGGCCAGTACCCGTGCCAGCACGAACAGCAGGTCCGACAGGCGGTTGAGGTAGTGCAGGGCTTCGCTGCGCACGGCCTGCGCCCGGGCCAGACTGACCGTTTCGCGCTCGGCGCGGCGCACGATGGTGCGGGCCAGGTGACAGCGCGCCGCCGCCTCGCCGCCCGCGGGCAGGATGAATTCCTTCAGCATCGGCAGGCCGGCGTTGTAATGGTCCAGCTGCTGTTCCAGCGCGGAAACGTCGGCGGCATGGACGGCTGCATGGCCGGGCACGCACAGCTCGGCGCCCAGATCGAACAGCTGGTGCTGCAGATGGACCACCAGCGCACGCACGTCTTCGGGCAGTGGCACGGCCAGCAGCAGCCCCAGGGCGGCATTGGCTTCGTCGACGGTGCCATAGGCGGCGACCCGCAGATCGTCCTTGGCCACCCGGCTGCCGTCGCCCAGCCCGGTGCTGCCGTCGTCGCCGGTGCGGGTGTAGATGCGCGAAAGCCGATGCCCCATGCCGGTGCTCAGTGGTGGATGTCGCGGCGGGCCTGGTGCAGCTTCAGCATCTGCTCCACGGCCAATTGCAGCGCGGCAGCCAGGGCCACGTAGATGGCGGTGGTGCGCAGGTACGGCCCGAACCACTGGGCGTAGTTCTGCGCCCAGCCGGCCAGGGTCGGTTCGGCCACGTTGCGGCTGGTCCAGTAGAACCCGCCCTGGGCCAGCAGGTGGCACAGCGCCACCGAGACCACCAACAGCGGCACGCCCTTGGCCAGTACCGACCAGTGCGCGCCGTGGTAGTTGTGGCCCAGCAGCAGGCCGCCGGCCCACAGCGAGAAATATGCCGGCAACAGCAGCCAGTACCCTGGCGACACGCAGTAGTGCTGCCAGAAGTCCAGCCCCGCGCTGCGGATCACGATCCAGTCCACCAGCACGGCGAACACCATCAGCAGCGGGAACGCCCAGCGGGTCCAGCGGGCCAGATAGAAGCCGCCGATGAAGAACACGGCCCAGGAGGCATCGGGGATGGCTGCGAAGTGGTTCACCCGGGTCGCCGCCAGCAGCAGCACAAGCACGGACAGGACAAAGGCGCGATGGGCGGTGTGGGACATGGCGAAGACCCGTGGGGCGGATTCAGCTTCCATTCTAGCCCGCCGCGCGGCCCTGCGCAGGCGCGGCGTGCCGGGTCTGGATGGCGTGGCGAGCGCGTATCATGGGCCCATGAGTGAACGACATGACGTGCTGATCGTCGGTGGCGGTCTGGTCGGGGCCAGCCTGGCCATCGCCCTGGAGCGGCTGGGCCGCAATGTAGCCCTGCTGGAAGCCAGCCCGGCCGGTGAACTGCCGGCGGTGTTCGACCAGCGCAACCTCAGTTTCGCCGCGGCCACCGTGAACGCACTGACCGCGCTGGGGGTGATGCAGAAGCTGGCGATGCCACCCGGCCCGATCCGTCGCATCCACGTCAGCCGCGCCGGCGACTTTGGCCGCGTGCAGATGGATGCGGCCGATTACGACCGGCCGTGGTTCGGCCAGGTGGTGGTGGCCCGCGATTTCGGCCAGGCGCTGGAGGCGCGGCTGCAGGAACTGCCGCAGCTGCAGCGCTACCGCCCGATGCGTTTCATCGGCCTGGGCGCGGTGGTCGACGGTTACCGGCAGGTCCATGTGGCTGACGATGCGGGCGAGCGCATGCTGCTGGCCCGGCTGGTGGTGGGGGCCGATGGCACCGCCAGCGGCGTGCGCGATGCGCTGGGCATTGCGGTGGACCGCCATGATTTCCAACAGACCCTGTTCGTGGCCCGCGTGCGCAGCCAGCGCGCGCCCGATGGCAGCGCGTGGGAGCGCTTCACCGATACCGGCCCGACCGCGCTGTTGCC
This sequence comes from Stenotrophomonas sp. B1-1, assembly GCF_010894375.1. Lineage (NCBI taxonomy): Bacteria > Pseudomonadati > Pseudomonadota > Gammaproteobacteria > Lysobacterales > Lysobacteraceae > Stenotrophomonas > Stenotrophomonas sp. B1-1. The sequence goes on from NZ_JAAIUZ010000002.1 coordinate 112,505, forward strand.
GCGCGGCGACCGCCACTTCGGCTGTGTGCACGGCGTGGCCCGCGACCAGGCCGAGGCGGTGATGGCGCTGGACGATGCGGCCTGGCTGCAGCGCCTGCAGCACACGCTGGGCTGGCGCGCCGGGCGCTTGCTGGAATCGGGCCCGCGCAGTGCCTACCCGCTGGTGCAGGTACTGGCGCGCGCGCTGGTGGGCGAACGCGCGGTGCTGCTGGGCAACGCCGCGCAGACCATCCACCCGTTGGGCGCGCAGGGCTTCAACCTGGGCTTGCGCGACGCGCTCACCCTGGCCGAGCTGCTGGAAGCAGCCGATGAAGATGCGGGCAGCGACGCGCTGCTGCAGGCCTACGTGGCCCGGCGCGCGGAAGACCGGCAGCAGACCGTGGCGTTTTCCGGTGGGCTGGCACGGCTGACCAGCAATCCGGCACCGTTGCTGCGCCCGCTGCGCAGCCTGGGCCTGGTGGCGGCACAACGCGCCTCCGTGCAGTCGATGCTGGTGGGGGGCGCCATGGGCTTCCGTGGCGACGTGCCGCGCCTGTGCCGTGGGGAGGCTGCATGAGCCGGCGCATGCGACTGGATGTGGCCGTGGTGGGCGGCGGCGTTGTCGGCGCCGCCTGTGCACTGGCGCTGGCCGATGCCGGTCTGTCGGTGGCGCTGGTCGAAGGGCGCGAGCCGCCGGCCTGGCAGGCCGCGCAGCCGGATCTGCGGGTGTTCGCCTTCGCCGCCGACAACGTGCAGCTGCTGCAGCGCCTGGGCGTCTGGCCGGCCATTGCACAGGCGCGTGCCTGGCCCTACCGGCGCATGCAGGTGTGGGACGCGGCCGGCGGCGATGACCTGCTGTTCGACGCAGACCGCTTCGGTCGGCGCGAGCTGGGGTTCATTGTTGAGAACGGCCTGCTGCAGGACCGCCTGTGGGCCGCATTGCCGGCGGCGGGCGTGCAGCTGCATTGCCCGGGGCGGGTGGAAGCGCTGGAACAGGACGACGAAGGTGTACGCCTGCGGCTGGACGATGGGCGTCGCGTGGATGCCGCATTGGCCGTGGCCGCCGATGGCGCCGATTCCACCCTGCGCCGCTTGGCCGGGATCGAGGTGGAATCGCACGATTATCACCAGCGTGGCCTGGTGGCCTACGTGGACAGCGCGCTGCCCAACCAGGCCACGGCCTGGCAGCGTTTCCTGCCGACCGGTCCGCTGGCCCTGCTGCCGGTGGCCGAGCGCCGCAGTTCGATCGTGTGGACCCTGCCGGAAGACGAAGCGGCACGCGTGCTGGCGCTGGACGACGCCGCGTTCAATCGCGAGCTGACCCGCGCCTTTGCCGGCCGCCTGGGCGAACTGCGCCTGGCCTCGGCGCGCGCGGCGTTCCCGCTGCGCCGGCAGCTGGCCCGCCACTATGTGTCCGGTCGCGTGCTGGCGCTGGGCGATGCGGCGCACGTGGTGCACCCACTGGCGGGGCAGGGGGTGAACCTGGGCCTGCGCGACGTGGCCGCCCTGCAGCAATGGCTGGCGCCCTCGGCCGAGCGCCGTGGCCAGCCGCGCCTGTCGCCGCAGCGGTTGCAGCGCTGGGCGCGGGAACGGCGTAGTGACAACCAGATCGCCGCCTACAGTTTCGATGCGATCAACCGGCTGTTTTCCAACGACGAAATGCACCTGACCCTGGCCCGCGGCCGCGCGCTGGGCTGCGTGGGCAAGTGGCCGCCGGTGGTACAGGCATTCTGGAAGCGCGCCGCCGGCGTCTGAACGGCACGCCGCTCTGGCACCCACCGACCGCGCGGCACGGCTTTGGTAGGTGCCAACCTCGGTTGGCACGTCTGTCAGGCAACGTCAGCCCAGATGGGGCGAAGGTGTTTCCGAGGTTGTGCCAACCAAGGTTGGCACCTACCGACTGCGCGGTACGTTGCCCTGGCACCCACCGACCGCGCGGTACGCCGCTCTGGTAGGTGCCAACCTTGGTTGGCACGTCTGTCAGGCAACGTCGGCCCAGATGGGGCGAAGGTGTTTGCGAGGTTGTGCCAACCAAGGTTGGCACCTACCGACTGCGCGGTACGTTGCCCTGGCACCCACCCACCGCGCGGTACGCCGCTCTGGTAGGTGCCAACCTTGGTTGGCACGTCTGTCAGGCAACGTCGGCCCAGATGGGGCGAAGG
>NZ_JAAIUZ010000003.1:0-49796 GCF_010894375.1 Stenotrophomonas sp. B1-1
ACGCCGCTCTGGTAGGTGCCAACCTTGGTTGGCACGTCTGTCAGGCAACGTCGGCCCAGATGGGGCGAAGGCGTTTCAGAGGTTGTGCCAACCAAGGTTGGCACCTACCGACTGCGCGGTGCGCGCCTCAGCGCAGCGGCGAGGCGAGCACCGTGATCTCTTCACGGTCGTGGTACAGCTGCTTGGCCCGTACCACCAGCGGCTTGCCTGCCTGTTCCTGGAACAGGTCCAGGCACAACCGCGTCTCGTCCCAGCGCTTCTTCATCGGCAGCTTCAGGTTGAAGATCGCGTGCCGGCACCAGCCTTCGCGGAACCAGGTGGCCATGCGTTCGGCCACGCGGCGCGGCTGTTCGACCATGTCGCAGACCATCCAGTCCAACGGCTGGTCCGGGTGCCAGTGGAAGCCGTCGGCGCGCAGGTGTTCGACCAGCCCGGTATCCAGCACGTGCTGGCGCAACGGGCCATTGTCGATGCTGAGCACATGCACGTGCTGGCGGGTCAGCACCCAGGTCCAGCCGCCGGGCGCGGCGCCCAGGTCGGCCGCGCGCATGCCCGGTTTCACCAGGGCCTCGCGCTCTTCCGGTGCCAGCAGGGTCAGCAGTGCCTCGTCCAGCTTCAGCGCCGAACGCGACGGGGCTTCCGGCAGCAGCTTCAGGCGCGGAATGCCCAACGCCCACGGCGCGCTGTCGGCCGGGTCGGCCACGCAGACGAACGCGTGGGTGCCATCGACGAAGACCACATGCAGGCGCGGCAGGCGGTTGTTCGGCTTGTCGGTCAGCTTGCCGGCCTTGCGCAGCGCCGGGCGCAACGCATTGCCGAACGCGCGGGCCAGGCCGGACAGCGGCTTGCCGGCATCCGAATCGGGGTGTTCCACCCACAGATCGCCGAAGCGCGGCGCATCGGCCAGCACCTCCAGCATCGGGGTGATGCGGTCGCTCGGGTCCAGCTGCGGCAGCTCGGCCAGTACCACCAGCTTCTGCCGCGCGAAGATCAGTTCGCGCCACGGCAGGCGCGGGGCCAGCGCGGCGGCTTCGTCGCACATGAACAGCACGTAGCCGTCATTGCGCTGGGTGCGTGCATAGCCGGCGAAACCGGCCTGGCCGGCGCGGTGCTGCAGCTCGCCGGCCAGCTCCGGCTCGAAGCCCTGCCGGCACAGGCAGAGCAGGCCGATTCCGGTCTCAGTAACGGGTGCCATCGGCTTCCCCATAGGCACGCAGCACGCTGCGCGCGGCATCGCGGTTCAGGCCCTGCACCACTTCAATGCCGCGCTTGTTCAGCTCGCCCACCCAGTCGGCCGGCAGCGGGCCTTCGTCGAACGGGGTCAGTTCTTCCACGTCGGCCGAGCTGGCACCGATCAACAGGCGGTCGATGCCGGCCCACACGGTGGCGCCGTAGCACTGGCAGCACGGCTGCGAGCTGGTGGCCAGGGTGACCGGCGACAGCACCGCGTTCAGGCGCGGGGTCTGCAGGCGCTGCTGGGCCAGCATGTAGGCCATGTTTTCGGCGTGCGCCAGCGAGGTGGCGTGCGGCACGACGCGGTTCACGCCGGCGGCGATCACCTTGTCATCGGGGCCGAACACGACGGCGCCGAACGGGCCGCCACTGGCGTGTTCGACATTCAGCCGCGACAGCTCGATCGCCAGTGCGACCTTGGCCTCGTCGCCCGGATAGCGACGATCCAGGTCGATCTGGTCGTGGATCCAGGCGGGAAGGGTCAGGTGGACTTGCGCGTACAGCATCGCGGGGGTGCCTCGTAGGGTGGAAAGGTGGGGCAGGAACAACAGCCGGCGCGCAGTGTAGCCGCAGCGGCATGCAGCGGGGGTGTCGGCGCGGGATCAGGCGTCGGTTTCGGCGTCCGTGTCGGTGCGGACCACCACGTACTGCTTGCGGAACTCCAGCCCGGCCTGCGGCCAGCGCGCAGCGTAGGCGCGCAGCAGGGGCAGGGCGGCGGGGAAATCATGGCCGTTCACCCGGCAGTCGGCCTCGCACTGGCCGTCGGCATCGCGCGAGGCGAACAGGCGGATGCCGAGGAACTGGCGGGTCTTCAGCAGATCGTTGAACGCCTCCAGGCTCTGGGTGAACAGGCAGCAGGGGCAGGAGCCGTGGTCGTCCTCGCTGCAGGCGGCGGTTTCATCGCGGGGTTCACTGCGGTAGTGGGCCAGCGGCCCCAGCACCACCGCGCGCGCCAGCGCCGTGCCGGTTTCCTCGGCCGGGTAGCGCAGGGTCAGCATCTGCAGCTCCGGCGCATCGTCGGCGCCGATGGCCGCCTGCAGGGTGGCCAGGTCGACCCGCACCCAGTTTTCGAAGCCGGACAGCACTGCATCCTGCTCGCTGTCGCCGGCGGCGTGCTGGTACTCGAACAGGCCGTCAGCGAACAGTTCCGGATGGCGTGCCTCGATCACCGTGGAGGTCTGCCAGCCGCCATTGTCGCGGGCGTTCGACGCAACGCCGTGCGCGACCAGGCGCAGGCCGCTGTCCAGCACCAGCTCGGTGCCGTCGACGGTGCAGGCAATGTCGCGGCCGTGCAGGACCTGCATCAGCAGCGGAAGAAACGGGTTGGCGGTAGCGGTCATGTCAGGCCTGTCAGTGAAAGGGGGCAGCGGTCACAGCGCTTCGCGTTCGTCGCGGTAGCGCTGCGCCTGTGACTGCTGCTGCGGGTCATCGCCATGGTCGCGCAGCCAGGTGTCCAGCTCGCGGCGGTAATCAGCGCGGAAGCGCTCGTTGCCGGGGCTGAAATGCAGCCTGCGTGCGGCCACCTCCACCCGCTCGCGTGCACGGGCGCGTGACTGGGCGATGCCATGCGGCGATTCGTTGGTGAGGATCACGATGCTGCGCGGGAAGCCCGGCGCGTACTTCACCACGAAGGGCTCGCCCTGCGCGGGAATGCGGATCGTGTTTTCCAGCGGCCACAGCGAGATCGTGTTGGTATGGAACACCACGTCCACATCCTGGCCATCGGCGGTGTGCACCACCGCCTCGTAACGCCAGATATAGCGGTCGTTGAGGGTGGAACTGGTTTCCTCGGCCTTGACGATCACCGCCTCGCCACGCTCGCCGATCCCGTTCACCCAGGCCGCGTTGACGAACGAACCCAGGAAGACATTCAGCATCGCCAGCGGAAGCATGGCGATCAGGTACAGCGGGGTGCGCCGCCACCACGACAGCAGCCCGGCCAGCGCCATCAGCACCGGCAATGCCAGCAACGGGTGCTGGGACAGGAACCAGAGCAGGGCGGAGGGGGCGGCGGTCATTGTCGCGGGCGTGCGGGCGCCGTCCTGGCGCCCGCGCGGTTCCTCAGGCCGACCAGGTGTCGCGCAGGGTCACGCTGCGGTTGAACACCGGCTTGGCTTCGGTGTGGTCGCGGCGGTCGGCGACGAAGTAGCCGGTGCGCTCGAACTGGAACGACTGTTCCGGCGTGGCGCTGGCCGCGGCCGGTTCAACATAGCCGGTGACGGTGCGGCGCGATTCCGGGTTCAGGTAATCGCGGTAGGTCTTGCCTTCCGATTCGTCGTCCGGGTTCGGCACCGAGAACAGTCGGTCGTACAGGCGGATTTCCGCAGGCACGCCATGCACGGCGCTGACCCAGTGGATGGTGCCCTTCACCTTGCGGTTGGCGCCTTCCATGCCCGGGCGCGATTCCGGATCCAGCCAGCCGCGCAGTTCGGTGATGGTGCCGTCGGCATCCTTGATCACTTCATCGCAGCGGATGATGCCGGCGCCGCGCAGGCGCACTTCGCCGCCCGGCACCAGGCGCTTCCAGCCCTTGGGCGGCACTTCGGCGAAGTCCTCGCGGTCGATCCAGATTTCGCGTGCGAACGGCACCTGGCGGCTGCCGAAGCTTTCGTCCTTTGGGTGGTTGCTGAAGGTCAGCTGCTCTTCGTGGCCTTCGGCCAGGTTGGTCAGCACCAGCTTCACCGGGTCGATCACCGCCATGCGGCGTGCCGCGGCGCTGTCCAGGTCTTCGCGCAGCGCGCCTTCCAGCACGCTGAAATCGATCATCGAATTCTGCTTGCTGATGCCCACGCGCTCGGCGAACAGGCGCATCGCGGCCGGGGTGTAGCCACGGCGGCGCAGGCCCTGCAGGGTCGGCATGCGCGGGTCTTCCCAGCCGTCCACCAGCTGTTCGGTCACCAGCGCCATCAGCTTGCGCTTGCTCATCACCGTGTAGTTGATGTTCAGGCGCGAGAACTCGATCTGGCGCGGCTTGGCTGCTTCGCGCGGCAGGCCGGCATCGACCAGCGGCTGGGTCAGCGCATCGTCATGGGCGAAATCGACGTTGTCCACGCACCAGTCGTACAGCGGGCGATGGTCTTCGAATTCCAGCGTGCACAGCGAGTGGGTGATGCCCTCGATGGAATCGCCCAGCGCATGGGCGAAGTCGTACATCGGGTAGATCGGCCACGCGTTGCCGGTGTTCTGGTGCTCGACGTGCTTGATGCGGTACAGGGCCGGATCGCGCAGGTTGATGTTGCCGCTGGCCATGTCGATCTTCGCGCGCACGGTGCGCGCGCCGTCCGGGAATTCACCGGCACGCATGCGGCGGAACAGGTCGAGGTTTTCCTCCACGCTGCGGTCGCGCCACGGCGACGGGCGGCCCGGCTCGGTCAGGGTGCCGCGGTAGGCGCGCACTTCCTCGGCCGACAGATCGCAGACATAGGCCTTGCCCTGTCCGATCAGCTTCTCGGCGGCCAGGTAATAGGTCTGGAAGTAGTCCGAGGCATGGCGCAGCTCGTTCCACTCGAAGCCCAGCCAGCGCACGTCGTCCTGGATGGCGGCCACGTACTCGGGGTCTTCCTTGGCCGGGTTGGTGTCGTCGAAGCGCAGGTTGCACACGCCGCTGAACTCACCGGCCAGGCCGAAGTTCAGGCAGATCGACTTGGCGTGGCCGATGTGCAGGTAGCCGTTCGGCTCGGGCGGGAAGCGGGTCTTGATCGCCTGGTGCTTGCCGCTGGCCAGGTCCTCGCGCACGATCTGGCGGATGAAATCGCGCTTCTCGTGGCTGTCGGCGGGGGTCTCGGGGCTGGCGGGGGTGTGCTCGGACATGAGTCTGGGGCGAAAAAGGGCAGAAAGACCAACAGTCTAGCGCGTACCGGCCAGGGCTGCCGGGGTTTGCCGCCATGCCCGGCGGGCGCAGCGGCGCGATTCAGGCCCCGGGCGTATGCTGGAACCCTGCCCCGAGGAGCTGCCCCATGCACATCGTGTACAAGGCCGACAACCTGTTCGACGCCCACCTGGTGAAGCACGCGCTGGAAGACGCAGGCATTCCCGCCTTCGTGTTCGGCGAATCGCTGCTGGGCGGCATGGGCGAGCTGCCGCTGTTCGGCGTGCTGCGGGTCGGCATTCCCGATGCGGCGCGGCCGCAGGCCGAAGACATCGTGGCCGGGCTGGACTTGGGCCAGGGCCCGGCCGACCCCATTTCCGATGCAGACGATTGGGCCGGACAACCGGCGTAGGAGCGCATCATGTTGGGAATTGGACAGGGCATCCTCGGCATCGGGGCCTTCAAGCAGCGTCTTCCGCGTGCGGAAGAGGCGCTGCCGGGGCGCGACCAGCCGTTGCCGCTGCACAGCAACCAGCACTTCGTGAACAGCCATCCGCTGAAGGACCGCTTCGCCGGCCTGCAGCAGATCCGTTTCGCGCTGGGCTGTTTCTGGGGCGCCGAGCGCAAGTTCTGGAGCGAGCCGGGCGTGTACAGCACCTCGGTGGGCTATGCCGGTGGCATCACCCCGAACCCGACCTACAAAGAGGTCTGTTCGGGCCTGACCGGCCACACCGAAGTGGTGCAGGTGGTGTTCGATCCGGCGGTGGTCAGCCTGGAGCGGCTGCTGCAGCTGTTCTGGGAAAGCCATGACCCGACCCAGGGCATGCGCCAGGGCAACGACACCGGCACCCAGTACCGTTCGGCCATCCATGCCACGAGCGAGGCGCAGTACGCGGCCGCGCTGGCCAGCCGCGAGGCCTACCAGGCACAGCTGGATGCGGCCGGTTACGGGCCGATCACCACCGAGATCGTGTACCCGGCGCCGGAGTACTACTACGCCGAGGATTACCACCAGCAGTACCTGGCGAAGAACCCGAACGGCTACTGCGGGATTGGCGGCACCGGCGTGAGCTGCCCGATCGGGCTGGATGTGGAGGCGCCGCGCTGACGCGCGGAGGTCCGCCTGTAGAGCCGACCGGTAGAGCCGACCGGTAGAGCCGACCGGTAGAGCCGACTGTTAGTCGGCTGAAAGCAAAAGCGGCTCTGGGTTGCTGAGGATCTGGCGGGACGGGGGCGGCTGGCAGGACACGCCGCAAGTACGTCCCTGTAGGCTCGTAGGCGCCATCCATGGCGCCTGCGGTCCTGCCAGCCGCCCCCGTCCCACCTTCGACAGTTTCCCGGTGACGGTGGGCAAGAGCAGTGGGCTGGTGACGAACTGATGGAAAAGAAAAAGGACGCGGCCTTCGCCGCGTCCTTTTTCTTTGATCGTGCATTGCCCCGTAGAGTCGAGCTTGCTCGACTGCGAGCAAGCGCAGCGCGCGACCCGCGTTTGCTCTTCTTTCTTTCTTCCGTGGCGGGCGGCCACCGGGAACTGTCAGAGGGCGGGCGGGTTGGGTTCGCGGGAGTGTCCGCCGCATGGGCCCGAGGCATGCCTCGGGCGGGTTGGGCAGGACGCCCAACCCCGGTCTTGCCGTGTGTGCAGGACAGCGCACACGAGCAAGCGGCGGCCAAGCCCCCAAGGTGAAATGACCCCCTGAAGTTGGACAGGTGGGGGATCAGGCGGCCAGCGCGGCCTGCTCCCGGTACTGTACGGGGCTCAAGCCCTTTAGTTTCAAGCGGATACGATTCTCGTTGTAGTACCGGATGTACTCCACCAGCCCAGCTTCCAGGCTATCGATGCTGTCAAAGGTGTTCAGGTAGAAAAATTCCGACTTCAGGGTCCCGAAGAAGCTTTCCATGGCCGCGTTGTCCAGGCACTTGCCACGCCGGGACATGCTCTGTTTCAGCGAGTGCTTTTCGAGCTTGTGGCGGTAGTTTTCGTGCTGGTAGTGCCAGCCTTGGTCGGAGTGGATCATCGGACGATCTTCCGGTGAAAGCCTCCTGATCGCTTGGTCCAGCATTTCACCCACCAGGTCAAACACGGGCCGGCGCTTCATCTGGTATGCCACGATTTCGCCGTTGTAGAGGTCCATGATCGGCGAAAGATAGAGCTTCATGCCCTGCACCTTGAACTCGGTTACATCGGTCACCCACTTGCGATTGGGCATCTCAGCCTCAAACTGGCGGCCCAGGTCGTTGGGAACCACGACATTGGCCGCTCCCTTGAACGCGCGATAGCGCTTGATGCGTACCCGCGAGCGCAGGCCCAGTTCGGTCATCAGCCGCTGCACCCGCTTGTGGTTGATGGCTTCGCCCTGATTGGCCAGCTCCAACGTTATGCGGCGGTAGCCGTAGCGCCCTTGGTGCTTGTCGTAGATCGAGCGGATGCGCTCACGCAGTTCCTCCTCGCCCCCGTCGGGATGGGCCAAGGCATTGATCTGGTAATAGAACGTGCTGCGAGAGAGCTCAGCCGCCTCGAGCAACAGCGGCAGCGCGTAGGTCTGCCTCAATCCTTGGATGGCTTGCGCTTTGCGCGCTGCGCCGCCTGCTCTTCCCGGATCAAGGCATCGAGTTTTTTTAGGTAAGCGGTCTCCGCACGCAGGTAGGCCACTTCCTTGAGGAGCTCATCGCGGCTCATGTCCTCGGCGGGCTTGGACGAGCGGGTCTTTTTCATCGGCTTTTGAGGCGGTAATGGTGGCGGTGCCAACGCTTGGGCACCCCTCTCAGCATACAGGCGCCGCCACAGCCCCACTGCGCCGGCATCGCCAATCTGGAAGAAGGTGGTCGCCTCGCGCGCGGACATGCCGTCCTGACTCATCTTCTCCAGGACGGCCAGCTTGAACTGGAGATCGTAGGACCGGGGTTTGCGGTCAAACCCCGGTCGCCCATGCAGTCGGTAGGTCGCGGCCCACCGCCTGACTGTGGAAAACTCCAGGCCATGGCGGCGGGCAACCGCCTTGACCGATGTGGAGGTGTTACAGGCCTCCTTGGCGACCTGTAATTTGAAACAAACCTCATATCTATTCATGCAAACCTCGGGGTCGGATCAGGTGTCCAACTCCCGGGGGTCACTTCAAGGATGGGTTTACGGCGTCTCCCGCGAACCCAACCCGCCCGACCCAGCGCGGCTGTTGTTCCAGCAGTCAGTCGAGCAAGCTCGACTCTACCGAACCGAGCCCCCCGCCACGAGGGGCTCAGCCGTTGGCCGCAATCACAGTTCCGAACGGATGCGCTCGCGCAGCGCCTGCAGGTCCTTGGCGAAGGCGTCGATACCGGTGGCCAGCTTCTCGGTGGCCATCGGGTCCGCTGCCAGGTCGGCCGCGAACTTCGCCGCGTCGATCGGGGTCACCGCCACGCCGTCGGCCGCACCGGCCACCAGCTTGCGCGGCAGTTCGCCGTGGTCGGCGTCCAGCTTTTCCAGCAGGTCCGGCGAAATGGTCAGGCGGTCGCAGCCGGCCAGCGCTTCGATCTGCGCGGTGGAACGGAACGAGGCGCCCATCACCACCGTCGGCGAACCACGGCGCTTGAACTCGGCATACACGCCGCGCACGAACTTCACGCCCGGGTCTTCGTCGATGTTGGCCGGGGTCTGGCCGTTGGCCACGTACCAGTCCAGGATGCGGCCCACGAACGGCGAGATCAGGAACGCGCCGGCTTCGCTGCAGGCCAGCGCCTGGGTCGGGTTGAAGATCAGGGTCAGGTTGCAGTCGATGCCTTCGGCCTGCAGGATGCGCGCCGCTTCCACGCCTTCCCAGGTGGCGGCGATCTTGATCAGGATCTTTTCGCGCGGCACGCCGGCGTCGGCGTACATCTGGATGAACTGGCGGGCCTTGGCCACCGTGGCAGCGGTGTCGTGGGCCTGGTCGGCGTCCACTTCGGTGGACACGCGGCCCGGCACCAGGGTGCTCAGCAGGGCACCCACGCCGATGGTCAGGCGGTCGGCCACGGCATGCACCACGGCTTCGCGGTCGCCGCCCTGCTGGCGGCCCCAGGCCAGTTCGCGCTCGATCAGCTCGGCATAGACCGGCAGGTCCAGTGCCTTCTTCACCAGGGTCGGGTTGGTGGTGCAATCCACCGGCTGCAGGCGCTTGATCGCGTCGTAGTCACCGGTATCGGCAACGACTACCGACAGTTCGCGCAGCTGGGACAGTTTGGACGTGTTGCTCATTACGGCTCCTGGTGCAGGGAAATCGGATCGCGCGCGGTGCGCAGCGGGTTTCAGGGGCGGTCGTTGTGGACCGCGGTCACGCGCAGCCGCAGCTTGCGGCCGCCGGGGGCGTTCCAGTCGATGCTCTGGCCAACGGCCAGGCCCAGCAGGGCGCTGCCCACCGGGGCCAGCACGGACACCTTGCCTTCATCGACATTGGCTTCGCGGGGGAAGACCAGGGTCAGGACGTGCTTCTCGCCCGAGACCTCATCTTCGCACTCCACGCGCGAATGCATCATCACGATGCCTTCGGGAATCTGATCCGGCGCCAGCACGGTGGCCCGGTTGAGTTCCTGGGAAAGCGCGAGCGCGGCAGGCGTCTGGCTCAGCGCGGGGGAATCGAGCATGGCCTCCAGGCGGTCCATGTCGAAGCTGGAAACGGTGATCGACGGCGGCAGGCCGCTGGCGGTGTTCATGGTGGTGCTCCTTGGTTGAAAGCCATGCAAAAGGCGGCGCTTCGAGCGCCGCCTGGGGCTATTGTGGGGACAAATGTGGCCGGAATCGACTCCCGGCCGTGCCGCGGCAGGTTCGACGGGGTTCAGCCGTTCAGCAGCGGCTGCGCCACCACCGGCGCTTCGCCGGCCGGCACGCCCTGGTCGTCCAGGGTGAACAGCGCCTGCGGCAGCTGTTTGAACTGTTCGGCCAGGTCCATCAGGAAGCCATGCATGGCCGAGCTGCGCCGCCAGATCATGGCGATGCGGCGGCTGGGCCGGCCTTCGCCGACGAAATCGATCAGGCGGATGTTGCTCGAGCGCGGCACCGGCGGCTGCACCGACAGGCTGGGCAGCAGGGTGATGCCCACGTCGGCGGCGACCATCTGCCGCAGGGTTTCCAGGCTGGTGGCGCGGAATTCGGATTTCTCGTTGGCGCCGAACAGGCGGCACACTTCCAGTGCCTGGTCGCGCAGGCAATGGCCGTCTTCCAGCAGCAGCAGCTTCTGCGTGGCCAGTTCCTGCACATCCATGTGTTCGCGGCGGGCCAGCGGATGGCGGCCGGAAACGGCCAGCAGGAACGGCTCTTCAAACAGGAATTCGGCATGCAGCTGGTCGTCCACCACCGGCAGTGCCAGCAGCGCCGCGTCCAGCCTGCCGTCGCGCAGGCGCTCCAGCAGCACATCGCTCTTTTCTTCCACCAGCAGCAGTTCCAGTTCCGGGAAGCGGCTGCGGATGCGCGGAATGACGTGCGGCAGCAGGTACGGCCCCAGGGTGGGGAAAATGCCCAGGCGCACGGTGCCGGCTTCCGGGTCGCGGTTGCGCCGCGCTGCTTCCTTCAACTGCTCCACTTCGGACACGATCACCCGCGCCCGCGCGGCCGCTTCCTGGCCGGCGGGGGTCAGCATCACCTTGCGCGGCGCACGTTCCACCAGCGGCAGCCCCAGCTCTTCCTCCAGCTTGCGGATCTGGGTGGACAGCGTGGGCTGGCTGACGAAACAGGAGGCGGCGGCCCGGCCGAAATGCTTGTGATCGGCCAAGGCCACCAGGTACTTCAGATCGCGTAGGTTCATCCTTCAGACCCCAGGGAAAACGGACCGGCGGTCGGCTTGGTCGACCCAGCAGGCTAACGATGTTCCCGGTGGGCTGGGAACGGTGGATCAGGCCGCTTCGGCCACCGCACCACTGCCGGTGCTCACCGACGAGCGGATCAGGTGGTCGAAGGCGCTGAGTGCCGCGGTGGAACCGGCGCCCATGGCGATGATGATCTGCTTGTAGGGTACCGTGGTGCAATCACCGGCGGCGAACACACCCGGCACGTTGGTCTGGCCACGGTCGTCGATCACGATCTCGCCGCGCGGCGACAGCGCCACGCTGTCCTTCAGCCATTCGGTGTTGGGCAGCAGGCCGATCTGCACGAAGATGCCTTCCAGCTCGACGCGGTGGGAATCGCCACCCACGCGGTCCTTGTAGACCAAGCCGGTCACCTTGCTGCCATCGCCCAGCACTTCGGTGGTCTGTGCGCTGGTCAGTACAGTCACGTTGCCCAGGCTGCGCAGCTTCTTCTGCAGCACTTCGTCGGCACGCAGGCTGGAATCGAACTCCAGCAGCGTTACATGCGACACGATGCCGGCCAGATCGATGGCCGCTTCCACGCCGGAATTGCCGCCGCCGATCACCGCCACGCGCTTGCCCTTGAACAGCGGGCCATCGCAGTGCGGGCAGTAGGCCACGCCCTTGTTGCGGTACTGGTCTTCGCCCGGCACGTTCATCTGCCGCCAGCGCGCGCCGGTGGACAGGATGACCGAGCGCGACTTCAGCACCGCGCCATTTTCCAGCTGCACCTGCACCAGGCCGTCTTCACCGGCCGGCACCAGCGCGCTGGCGCGCTGCAGGTTCATGATGTCCACTTCGTACTCGCGCACGTGCTGTTCCAGCGCCGTGGCCAGCTTCGGGCCTTCGGTTTCCTTCACCGAAATGAAGTTCTCGATGGCCATGGTGTCCAGCACCTGGCCACCGAAGCGCTCGGCGGCGATGCCGGTACGGATGCCCTTGCGCGCGGCATAGATGGCCGCTGCGGCACCGGCCGGGCCACCGCCCACCACCAGGACGTCGAAGGCGTCCTTGGCGGCGATCTTCTCGGCATCGCGCTTGCCGGCGTTGGTGTCCAGCTTGGCCACGATCTGCTCCAGGGTCATCCGGCCCTGGTCGAACACTTCGCCGTTGAGATAGACGGTGGGCACGGACATGATCTCGCGCTTTTCCACTTCCTCCTGGAACAGCGCACCGTCGATGGCCACGTGCTGGATGCGCGGGTTCAGCACCGCAGCCAGGTTCAGCGCCTGCACCACGTCCGGGCAGTTCTGGCAGGACAGCGAGAAGTAGGTTTCGAACTTGTACTCGCCTTCCAGGTTCTGCACCTGCTCGATCAGCTCGGCGGTGGCCTTTGACGGATGACCGCCCACCTGCAGCAGCGCCAGCACCAGCGAGGTGAACTCGTGGCCCATCGGCAGGCCGGCAAAGGTCAGGTGGATATCCTGGCCCGGGGTACCCAGGTCGAACGAGGGCACGCGGCCCTGGCCATCGCGCAGCACCTGCAGCGAAATCTTGTCCGACAGGCTTTCCAGGGTCTGCAGCAGTTCCAGCATTTCCTGCGACTTGGCGCCATCGTCGGCGCGCGCGGTGATCTGGATCGGGCGGGTCACGCGTTCCAGATAGGTCTTCAGCTGCGACTGCAGGTTGGCGTCCAACATGGTTCTCTCCTGGTTTCAGGCAAAGCGTGGGCGTGGCACCGCTGTAGAAGGTAGCGGACCAGCAGGGGGTAGGGGTGAACCCAAGACAGCGACCGTGGAAGGGGCTGGCTGGCCAAGGCTGGCGTGCGTTGGCTGTCTTGGGTTCACCCCCACGCCGGCGTGGGGCCGGCACGGGGATGAAGGGCGCGCACTGGCGTGGGGCCAGCGCAGGCCGGTAGCGCTTTAGATCTTGCCGACCAGGTCCAGCGACGGGGTCAGGGTCTTCTCGCCTTCCTTCCACTTGGCCGGGCAGACCTGGTTCGGGTTGGCGGCGGTGAACTGGGCGGCCTTCAGCTTGCGCAGGGTCTCGGCCACGTCACGGGCGATCTCGTTGGAGTGGATCTCCTGGGTCTTGATCACGCCTTCCGGGTTGATGATGAAGGTGCCACGCAGGGCCAGGCCTTCTTCTTCAATGTGCACGCCGAAGGCGCGGGTCAGCTTGTGGGTCGGGTCGCCCACCAGCGGGAACTGGGCCTTGCCCACGGCCGGCGAGGTTTCGTGCCAGACCTTGTGCGAGAAGTGGGTGTCGGTGGTGACGATGTAGACCTCGGCGCCGGCCTTCTTGAATTCGGCGTAATGGTCAGCGGCGTCTTCAATCTCGGTCGGGCAGTTGAAGGTGAAGGCGGCCGGCATGAAGATCAGGACGGACCACTGGCCCTTCAGGCTGTTGTCGGAAACCTTGATGAACTCGCCGTTGTGGTAGGCATTGGCTTCGAACGACTGGATCGGAGTGTTGATCAGGGACATCGTTTTTCCTCTGGGTGAAGGGGAGTGGGTGAATCGACAGGAGCTAGGTTACCGATTCCGCATCGATAAGAACAATGCATTGATTTCATCTATTCAATAGATACTGTCTATTGAAATTCAGTGGGTAGCTTGCCAATTGGACGCCAACCGTCCTGCAACTCTATGTATGGAAAGGAAAATTTCCTGGACCGGCGGCGTGGGCCTGATAGCCCGCCCTTATGCCAGTCCCGCCAACCTGAACGAACCCCGCTTTTGTAGAGTCGAGCTTGCTCGACTGCTTTTGCCTTGTAGAGTCGAGCCATGCTCGACTGCTTTTGCCTTGTAGAGTCGAGCCATGCTCGACTGCATTGCCGAAGCAGTCGAGCAAGCTCGACTCTACAATTGCAGCATGTCCTTTGAATCCGAATCCTCGCTGCGCCAGATCGTGGCCGCGGCCACCGCCCGGCTTGGCGGCCTCGACGCCCGCCACGAGGCCGAACTGCTGCTGCTACACGTGCTGGAGCGCCCGCGAAGCTGGCTGTTCGCCCACGCCACCGAACCGCTGCCGGAAGCTGAACAGGCCGCCTTCGAGGCGCTGCTGGCCCGCCGCATGGCTGGCGAGCCGGTGGCCTACCTGACCGGACGCCGTGGCTTCTGGACCCTGGATCTGGACGTCGACGCCGCTACCCTGATCCCGCGACCGGAAACCGAGCTGCTGGTGGAGCTGGCGCTGGAGCGCCTGCCGCTGGACCGCGCCCTGCAGGTGGCCGACCTCGGCACCGGCAGCGGTGCGATTGCCCTGGCCCTGGCCAGCGAGCGCCCTCAGGCGCAGGTGCTGGCCACCGACGCCAGTACTGCTGCACTGGCCGTCGCCGCGCGCAATGCCACACGCCATGAACTGCGCAACGTGCGCTTCGCCGAGGGTGGGCGTGACTGGTATGCGCCGCTGCAGGGCGCGCGTTTCGACCTGATCGCCAGCAATCCGCCCTATATCGCCAGTGACGACCCGCACCTGCAGCAGGGCGACCTGCGCTTCGAACCGGCCACGGCACTGGCGTCGGGCGTGGATGGCCTGGACGACATCCGTGCCATCGTCGAAGGCGCCTGCGCGCACCTGCAGCCCGGTGGCTGGCTGCTGGTCGAACACGGCTGGGACCAGGGCGCGGCGATCCGCGCGCTGTTCGACGCCGCGGGCCTGGCCGAGGTAAGCACCGCGCAGGACCTTGAACAGCGCGACCGGGTCACCCTGGGGCGGCGACCGGCCTAGAATGGGGGTTCTCCTGCCAGCGGCAGGGCACCACCACGGAGCTGCAAGCATGCGTACGCTGTACCCCGCCATCACCCCCTACGACGTCGGCACCCTGAAGGTCGACGACCGCCACACGCTGTACTTCGAACAGTGCGGCAACCCGGACGGCAAGCCGGTGGTGATGCTGCACGGTGGCCCGGGTGGCGGCTGCAGCGACAAGATGCGCCAGTTCCACGACCCGGCCAAGTACCGCATCATCCTGTTCGACCAGCGCGGCGCTGGCCGTTCCACCCCGCACGCGGACCTGGTCGACAACACCACCTGGGATCTGGTGGCCGATATCGAAAAGCTGCGCGAGCACCTGAAGGTGGATCGCTGGCAGGTGTTCGGCGGCAGCTGGGGTTCGACCCTGGCGCTGGCCTATGCCGAAACCCACCCGCAGCGGGTGACCGAGCTGGTGCTGCGCGGCATCTTCATGCTGCGCCGCTGGGAACTGGAATGGTTCTACCAGGAAGGCGCCAACCGCCTGTTCCCCGATGCCTGGGAGCACTACCTGAAGCCGATTCCGGCGGTCGAGCGCCATGACCTGATCTCGGCGTTCCATCGCCGCCTGACCAGCGAAGACGAAACCACCCGGCTGGAAGCGGCCAAGGCGTGGGCGGTGTGGGAAGGCGCGACCAGCTTCCTGCACGTGGACGACGACTTCATCAACAGCCACGAAGATCCGCACTTCGCCCTGGCGTTCGCCCGCATCGAGAACCACTACTTCGTCAACGGCGGCTTCTTCGAGGTGGAAGACCAGCTGCTGCGCGACGCGCACCGCATTGCCGATATTCCCGGCGTGATCGTGCACGGCCGCTACGACGTGGTCTGCCCGCTGGCCAACGCCTGGGACCTGACCAAGGTGTGGCCGAAGGCGAAGCTGGAAATCACCCCGGCGTCGGGTCATTCGGCGTTCGAAGCGGAGAACGTGGACGCGCTGGTGCGCGCAACCGACAGCTTCGCGTAATGCCGAAGGGGTCAGATCCCTTTCCCACGGAAAGGGCTCTGACCCCGTTCCGACCGTGTAGCACCGGTAGCGCCGGGCCACGCCCGGCGGCATTCCGTTCCGCCGACGCGATGCGGCTCGCCGGGCATGGCCCGGCGCTACCGCGTATCAGGGATTCATCCACGCATGGCGTGGATCTACCAATGCCCGGCCAGCAAGGCTTCGGCCAGTACCTGCAGCTTCGGTGAGTGCTGCCGCGACGGCGGGTAGATCAGCGACAGGGCGCGGCTGCGGCCTTCGAACGGCTGCAGCACGCGCTGCAGGCGGCCGTCGGCCAGGGCGTCGGCCACGGCGAAATCCATTACCTGCACGATGCCGATGCCGGCGATGGCCGCTTCCACCAGCGGGTCGCCGCTGTCGAACACCATGCGGGTGGCGGGCGCCATCTCGCACAGCTGACCGTTCTGCATGAACTGCCAGTCCACCACCCGCCCACTGCGCAGATTGCGCACCGCCAGGCAGGCGTGGGCCTGCAGATCGGCCACCTGCAGGGGTGTGCCGCAACGGGCCAGGTAGGCCGGACTGGCTACCGTGACCCAGTGCAGCGGTCGCAGCGCGCGCGCCACCATGCGCTGGTCGGCGATCGGGCCGGTGCGCAGGGCCGCATCGAAGCCTTCTTCCACCAGGTCCACCAGCCGGTCGCTGAGCACGGCCTCTACCTGCAGCTGCGGATGCCGTTCCAGCAGTGGCCCCAGCATCGGCACCAGTACCTTGCGCCCGAACATCGAGGGCGCGCTGATCTTCAGCACGCCCGAGGGCATGCAGGGGCGATCGGCCAGTTGCCGCTCGGCGTCTTCCAGCCCGCACAGCAGGGGCGTTACCTGGTCCACGAATTGGCGGCCGTCCGGGGTCAGTGCCACGTTGCGGGTGTTCCGCTGCAGCAGCTTCACCCCCAGCGCGGCCTCCAGCCGCCCAATGGCGCGCGACAGGCCCGACTGACTCAGCCCGAGCTGGCCGGCGGCCACGGTGAAACTGCGCGCTTCGGCCACCTGCACCAGCATGCGCACGGCGTTGAGATCGGTTGACGGTCCATTCATGCGAAAAATCATCGCAGATATCGACGTGGAGGGGTTTATTGATCGTGCTGCATCAATGAGACTGCGCTCCCCCCTTGCTCCAGGCCGCCGATGCCTCCCCTCAAGTACCCCCGCTGGGCGCTGACCCTGCTTGCCACCGCGCAGCTGATCATCGCCCTGGATGCCACCATCATCTTCGTTGCCCTGCATGACATGGGCCGCGCGCTGCAGATCAACGCGCAGCAGCTGCAGTGGGTGGTCAGCGCCTACACCGTGGCGTTCGGCGGCAGCCTGCTGCTGGGTGGGCGCGCGGCCGACCTGATCGGGCGCCGCCGCTTCTACCGGCTGGGCATGCTGCTGTTCGCACTGGCTTCGTTGCTGGGCGCGCTGGCACCCAATGCCACGCTGCTGATCATCGCGCGTGCGGCCCAGGGCATCGGCGCCGCGCTGTTGTTCCCGGCCACGCTGGCGCTGATCAACACGCTGTATGCCGAAGGCCCGGTGCGCAACCGCGCGCTGGCGATCTGGAGCATGGCCAGCGCGGTCGGCCTGGCGCTGGGCACCCTGCTGGGCGGGGTGTTGACCCAGGCCTTCGGCTGGCCGGCGGTGCTGGCGGTGATCGTGCCGCTGGCCACCGCTTGTGCCATCGCCGCCGGTGCGTGGCTGCCGGCCGATGGCCCGCGCGCGCAGGGCCGTTCATTCGACCTGGCTGGCTGCATCACCGTCACCCTGGGCGGCAGCCTGCTGGTGACCACCCTGGTGCAGGGGCCGGAATGGGGCTGGACCGCGCCGGCCACGCTGGGCTGCCTGGTGCTGTCGGCGCTGCTGCTGGTGGCCTTCGTGCAGATCGAGCAGCGCAGCCGCGATCCGCTGATGCAGTTCGCGCTGCTGCGCCTGCCGGGCCTGCGCGCGGCGCTCGGCCTCACCTTCGCCTTCATGAGCAGCTACGGCGTGCAGTACTACTTCATGGCGCTGTATTTCCAGGATGGTTACGGCTGGAGCCCGCTGCAGGCCGGCTTGGCGTTCCTGCCAGCCACGGCGGTGTGCACGCTGGGCATCCAGTTGGCCGAGTGGGCCTTGCAGCGCTGGAGCGCACGCAAGGTGCTGGTGCTGGGCCAACTGGCCGGTGCCCTGGGCATCGCCTGGGTGGCGGCCACCCTGCCGCACGGATCGAACTTCTGGCCGCTACTGCCGGGCGTGGTGGTGTTGAGCATCGGCCAGGGCATGACCTGGACCTCGATGTGGATCGTGGCCGGGCAGGGCGTGCCGGCCGCGCAGCAGGGGGTGGCCTCGGGCATGGCCGCCACGGCGCAGCAGATCGGCGGCGCGCTGGGCCTGGCGGTGCTGGTGATGGTGGCCAATGCCGGTGCCGGCGCAGCGGGGTCGGCGACCGCGCTCGATGGCCTGGTGCGTGCCGAATACGGTGCCGCGTTGTTCGCCCTGTTCGGTGTGCTGATCGCGCTGGGCCTGCGCCCGGCAGCGGTAGACTCGAACGCCCCTGCCTGCCTGGCCAATGACGCATGATCGAACTGCTGGACCTGGAACAGACGCTGCAGGCCTTCGCGGCCTGCAGCGATGACCACGATGTGTACGCATCCTTCGGCTGGGTGCATGCCAGCGAAGGCGATCTGCTACAGGCCCGCTTCTGGCTGCCGCCCGACGAAGACACCGCCTTCGACGATGACAGCGAGGTGCCGGCCGAGGCGCGTGCGCTGGGGCTGACCCCCTACCTGGAGCCGGCCACGTTTGCCGACGTGCTGGACGTGCAGAAGCGCCAGCATCCGTTGTCCGGCCTGGCCGACTACGCAGCGGCGCTGGCCTACTACCACGAGTACGACGCGTTCCAGCAGGTCGAGGGCATTGACGAGGCGCTGGGCGAAGCCACGGCCGACGCGCAGGCGGCGGCGCGCGCAGCCGGTGTGGGCGCGGGCATCTTCGCCGCGTTCGATCTGCAGATGGTGGCCTGTCCGGACGCTCGGTTGAAGTCCGCTGCACAGCGCGTGGCCCGTCTGCACGAGGTGCCGGTGGGCGAGGCGCTGGCACGTTGCCGTGCACTGCCGCTGCTGGTGGGCGAAGCGCTGGACCGCAACCGCGCGCAGGCCATCAAGCACGACTTCGAGGCCATCGGCGCGACCGTGCAGGTGCACGGGTTCAAGCCGTTCCCGTGGATGGACGCGCCCCGCCTGCCGTAGCGCCGGGCCATGCCCGGCGAGGCGCAACGCGACGGTGGATTCCAATGCCGCCGGGCATGGCCCGGCGCTACCGTCCTTTGATTACGTGGATGGCGCTCATGCCGCCGCCAGCAACGCCGGCTGCAATGCACTGAAAATCCGCGCCAACCGCTGCGCCCATGCCTGCTGGCCGGCGGCATCGGCAATCAGGTCCTGGCGGATCTCCAGTTCCACATGCACCAGCCCACGGTCTTCGCCGTGCACCGGCACCGCGTAGTCGCTGCTGCGGTTCACCGAATACGGTTCGTTGTCGCCCACCACCAGATCGCCCTCGTTGCGCAGGGCCTGCAGCAGCGCCTGCGCGAAGCGGGTGTCCTGGTGGTACAGCACGCCGGCATGCCACGGTCGCTGCACGCCGTTCATTGCCGGGGTGAAGCTGTGCATCATCACCAGCAGGGTCGGCCGGCCCGCATCGCGGCGCGCGTCCAGTTCGGCATCGATGCGCGCGTGGTAGGGCGCGTGGATCGCGTCGATGCGCTGCTGGCGCTGCGCTGCCGACAGCCCGGCGTTGCCCGGCACCACCGTGTGGTCGCTCACTTCCGGAATCAGCGTGGGCGATGCCAACGGGCGGTTGCAGTCGATCAGCAGGCGCGAATAGGTCTGTTCGATCGCCCAGGCATCAAGCAGCCCGGCCAGTGCACGGGTGGTGCCGGCAATGCCGATGTCCCAGCCGATGTGGCGATCCAGTTCGTGCTGCGGCAGGCCCAGCTGTGCCAGGCCGCGCGGTACCTGCTGGCCGGCGTGGTCGGCCAGCAGCAGGTAGGGCGACGCCCCCTGTGCGCGGTGGACGGTGTAGATGGCCGGGTCGTCGGCACCCAGCAGGGCCGGCAGCCCGTGCAGGTCGGCGTCAGCCACGCGGGCGCCCATCCAGGTGGTGTTCGATCATCCACAGCCCGGCCCACAGCTTGGCGTCCAGCTCGTAGCCTTCGCCCATCTTCTGCACCAGCCAGGCTGCCGCGTCGCTGCGCGAAATCTCGTGCACGGTGATGTTCTCGCTGTCATCGCCGCCGCCGCTGCCCACCCGGCGCAGGCCGGTGGCGCGCACGAAGGCGATCTTTTCGCTGCTGGCGCCGGACGAGGTCGGGCCGATCATCAGCACTTCGGCATGGTCGGCGGTCCAGCCGGTTTCTTCCTCCAGCTCGCGCACCGCCGATGCTTCAATCGATTCGCCCGCATCCACGTCGCCGACCAGGCCAGCCGGCATTTCGATGGTCGGGGCCTGCAACGGCACGCGGAACTGTTCGACGAACAGCACCTTGTCCTCGGGGGTGACCGCAATGATGATCGCGGCCAGGCCGCCGGCGTGGGTGCGTTCGCTGTACTCCCAGGTGCCGCGCACCACCATGCGCTGGTACTTGCCTTCGTAGACGACACGCGGTGCTTCAGTGTTGCGCTGGCTCATGCGGGCTCGCTGGGTGTGGGAAGAGGGTCGGCCATGCCGGTGGCGGCGAACAGGCGGCGGCGGGTCAGCGGCCCGAAACGCAGGGTCTGGCACAGGCCATCCAGCAGCTCCGGGTCGGCGGGCTGGCGCAGCAGGCCCGGTGCGCTGCCGTCCAGCGGCGCGTCCAGGGCAATGGTGGTCAGCTGCCGCCACAGCAGGGCGTGCTCGCGCTGTTCGCGCAGGCGCACGGCCATCTGTGCCGCACCGCGCAGGCGCAGGAACGGCACTTCATCGATACGTTCAAACAGCGCATCCATGCTGCCGAAGTGGGCCAGCAGCACCGCCGCCGATTTGGCGCCCACGCCGCTGACGCCGGGAATGTTGTCCACCGCATCGCCGCACAGCGCCAGATAGTCGGCAATCTGGTGCGCATGCACGCCGTGGCGGGCCTTCACCCCGGCCACGTCCCAGCGCTGGTTGCGCGCGTAGTCCCACTGCTCGTCGTGGTCCAGCAGCAGCTGCGACAGATCCTTGTCGGCGGAAATGATCACCCCGCGGTGGCTGCCGCGGTGGCGGTGCAGGGCGCTGCCGATCAGGTCGTCGGCCTCGAAATCATGATGGGCCAGCACCGCCAGCCCCAGCGCGGCGCACAGCGCCTTGCAGTGCACGAACTGGCGCTTCAGCGCTTCCGGTGCCGGGTCGCGGTTGGCCTTGTAGGCCGGGTACAGGCGGTGGCGGAAGCCGCTGTCCAGGGCTTCGTCGAAGGCGATGGCGATGTGCCGGGGGCGCTCGCGTTCCAGCAGGTCCAGCAGGAAGCGGGCAAAGCCATGCACGGCATTGGTCGGCCAGCCCTGGCTGTCCTGGAACTCGTCCGGCAGCGAGTGCCAGGCGCGGAACACGTAGATGCTGGCGTCGACCAGGTACAGCGGCGGTGCGGGCTGGGCGCTCACGGCGCTCACGGTGCGGTCCAGTTTTGCAGCAGGGCCGCCGCATCCGGGCGTTCGCGCTCGGGCACGGCCGCCTTCGGCGTGCCGATATGGATGAAGCCGGCAATCCGCTCGCCGTCGGCCAGGCCCAGGTGTGCGTGCACGGCCGGGTCGAAGGCCATCCACGCGGTCAGCCACTGGGCGCCGAAGCCCAGCGCCTGCGCGGCCTGCAGCAGGGCGAAGCAGACGCAACCGGCGGTCATCAGCTGTTCCTGCTCGGGCACCTTGGCGTCCGGGCGCGGGCTGGCCACCACCACGATCACCAGCGGGGCGTGGCTGAAGCGCTGCCGGTCCTTCTCGAATACGGCATCGCCGGCGTGCGGATCGCGCTCGCGGCTGCGTTGGGCCAGAAAGTCGCCCAGAGTGTGACGCGCATCGCCGGCGATCTTCAGGAAGCGGAACGGCACCCGCTTGCCGTGGTCGGGCACGCGCACCGCCGAGGTCAGCATGCGCAGCAGGGTGGCCGGGTCCGGTCCGGGTTCGCCCAGCTGCCGCGAGGGCACCGAGCGGCGGGCATCCAGGGCGAGCAGGGCAGCGGGGTCGGGCATGGAGTCTGAACCGGTCATCACGGGCACATGATTATAGTCGGGGTGGTTGATGACGCCCGTCGTGTCGCGTCTGCCATTCAAATAACAAACTGTGATGAACGTCATGCCACTGGCGCGGCGCCTGACGCCGCTTCCCCTCGCCTCGCAGGCCCCGCACGGCTTACGATACCCGTCTTGCCGGGCCGCCGGTCGTGAGGTTTGAAGTGAGGACTGTTTCACTGTCCGTGACAGGCTGGCCGGCCTACCATCGGCGTACCGGTGCATGGGGTGCACCGGCCGTCGCGATGTCCATGATGTCAGTCGCAATAGAGAAGGTGGGGAGCCTTCCCGAATGATGAGCGCGCCCACTCCGATGGGATCGCCGGGTCGTGACCCGGCCCAGCTTCAGCTTGCCCGGGACATGGTCCTGCCGGCGCTGTGCCAGGCATTTGCCGCGGCACTGGCCCGCTTCGACGATGCCCTGTTCGACCGTGCCGGCAATGCCGGCGCGTCGCAGCTGCTGTTCCTGGATGCCATGCGTGAACTGCGCCGCCGTCGCGCCGAGATCGAGGCCGCCTATGCCGGCCACCTGCAGCGGGCCTGGGCCGCCCTGGCCACGGGCGAACCGCTGTCGGCCGAGGCCACCCTGTCCGGGCCGGCCGAAGAAGGCCTGAGCCTGATTCCCGAACATGTACTGGAATCGCGGCTGGCCGTGCGCAACTTCGCCACGGTGCTGCTGCGCGATTTCAAGCCGGTGCTGGCGCGCCTGGACCGCCGGCTGGGCTGGCTGGTCGGCGCCGGCGAACTGGATGCCGACCGCAATCCGATCAGCCCCGAGCACCTGGGCGTGGCCATCCACGAGGCGTTCGCGCACTGCGAGCTGGCCCCGGAAGTGCACTTGGTGCTGATCAAGCTGTGCGAGCGCGACCTGCGCGTGCCGGTGGGGCGCATCTACGAAAAGCTGGACGAACAACTGGCCGCCGCCGGGGTGATGCCGCAGATGGGCGCGCCGCGTCGTGCCCCGTCCGCCGCGACGTCACGGCCGCCGCCGGGCCTGGATGACCTGGTCGAACAGCGCGCCGCGCCCGGCTTCGACACTGATTTCAGCGACGAAGAACAGGCCGCGCCGGCTTGGGCGCAGCGCTTTGCCGCGCGCTGGTCCGAGCGCCGCGGGCACATGCAGCAGCACCTGGGCGTGGAAGAAGGCCCGGCCGGTGAAGGCTACGGCGGCCAGCAGGGCATGCTGCTGGAAGCCCTGCATGAGCTGCTGCAGCAGACGCGCCACGTGCGCGAAGACGCAACGTCGGCCGCGCAGGTGGCCGTGGGCCAGCATCGCCCGCTCAGCCAGCGCGAAATGATGTCGGTGCTGTCGCTGCTGCAGGCCACGCCCAGCGCCACGCTGCGGGCGGCCATTGGCGAAGACGGCGAATCGCTGGCGCAGCGCCTGAAGAGTGAAGTGCTGTCCAGCGCGACCCGGCTCGGCGCCGATCCCGGCCAGACCCGCCTGGACCCGCAGGACGAGGATGCGATCGATCTGGTCGGCATGCTGTTCGACGTGATGCTGGACGAGCGCGAGCTGGAAGGCCGTTCGCGCGAGCTGATCGGCCGCCTGGTGGTGCCGTTCGTGAAGGTGGCCATGCTCGACCGCCGCATGTTCGTGCAGAAGACCCACCCGGCACGCAAGCTGCTCAATTCGCTGGCCGAGGCCTGCGAGGGCAACACCGGCGAAAGCCAGGCCGAGCGCATGCTGATGGCCAAGGTGGAAGAAATCATCGAACGCCTGGTGGCCGAGTTCAACGAGAACCTGGCCATCTTCCTGACCCTGGAAGAAGAGTTCCGCGAGTTCCTGGTGCAGCACCGCCGCCGCGTGGAAATTGCCGAGCGCCGTGCCGCCGAGACCCAGCGCGGCCAGGAAAAGCTGGAAATGGCCCGCAGCCGCGCCGGTGCCGAACTGGACCGGCGCATCGGCGATGCCACGCTGCCCTCGGCCATTGCCGAATTCCTGCGCCAGCCGTGGCAGCACCACCTGACCCTGGCGCTGCTGCGCGAGGGTGAAGAGGGCAGTTCGGTAGCCGAGGCCCTCAGCCTGGGCGATGGCCTGCTGGAAGAAGTGGCCGAAGCGCGCCGCCAGATCGTCGGCAAGCCGTGGCTGCAGGCCTGGCAGCCGGCGCTGGCCAAGGTGTTTGCCAGCGTGGGCGTGCACGGCGATGCCGCCAGCGCGGCGATCGATGCACTGCACGACACGCTGCAGGGCATTGCCGAATCGCGCCCGGAACTGCAGCGC
The DNA here is from genome assembly GCF_010894375.1 of Stenotrophomonas sp. B1-1. Classification (NCBI taxonomy): domain Bacteria; kingdom Pseudomonadati; phylum Pseudomonadota; class Gammaproteobacteria; order Lysobacterales; family Lysobacteraceae; genus Stenotrophomonas; species Stenotrophomonas sp. B1-1. The sequence continues at coordinate 23,959 of NZ_JAAIUZ010000003.1, forward strand.
GCGCTGCCGGAGCTGCCGCAGGTGGCGCTGCCGACACCGCCGGCGCCGGAAACGGCGGCCGTCGAACTGGGCGGGCAGGTGGATACCGACGATTTCGACAACGCCGACGCCGATCGCTTCCGCCGCATGGAAATCGGTAACTGGCTCGACTTCGTCGACAAGGACGGCAAGGTGCAGGCCGGCAAGCTGTCCTGGGTCAGCCCGATCTCCTCGCGCCTTCTGTTCGTCAACCGCCGCGGCGTGCGCTTCTGCGTGGCCTCGCCGGAAGAACTGGCGGTGATGGTGCGCCTGGGCCGCCTGCGCGCCCACGTGGACGATGGCGCCTTCGACAGCGCCATGCAGGGCGTGATCGACCGCCTGGACCCGGGCAGCGCCACCCTGCACTGAGCCGGGCACCCCTGCTAGGATCGGGAAAACTCACCGATCAGCGGGGACCTGCATGGCCGTGGCGTTGCTGGGGATGAAGGAGACCGCGCCGGGCGAACGGCGCGTGGCGCTGACGCCGGAAACGGCGAAGAAGCTGGGCGCACTGGGCATCACCGTCTGGTACCAAGCCGGCGCCGGCCTGGCCGCCGGCTTCCCTGATGCCGCCTATGACGATGCCGGTGCACGCGCGTTCGACGCGGCGCGCTGGCCCGAGATCGACATCCTGCTGTGCGTGCAGAATCCGCCCGCGGCGCAGTTGAACCTGCTCAAGCCCGGTGCCAGCGTGGTCGGCCTGCTCGCGCCGGCGGCCGATCCCGCCCTGGCTGCGCTGGTGGCCGACGACCGCCTGCGGCTGTTCCCGCTGCAGCAACTGCCGCGCACCACCCGTGCGCAGGCCATGGACGTACTCAGTTCGCAGGCCGGCATGGCCGGCTACAAGGCGGCGTTGATCGCCGCCGATCGCGCGCCACGCTTCTTCCCGATGCTGACCACCGCCGCCGGCACGGTGCGGCCGGCCAAGGTGCTGGTGATCGGCGCCGGCGTGGCCGGGCTGCAGGCCATTGCCACCGTGCGCCGTCTCGGTGCACAGGTGGAAGGCTTCGATGTGCGGCCGGAAACCCGCGAGCAGATCCAGTCGCTGGGCGCGCGTTTCCTTGACCTGGGCGTGAGCGCGGTGGGCGAGGGCGGTTATGCGCGCGCGCTGACCGACGAGGAGCGCGCCGAACAGCAGCGGCGGCTGGGCGAGCACCTGCGCAGCGTGGACGTGGTGATCTGTACCGCCGCGGTGCCGGGGCGACCGGCGCCGACGATCGTCACTGCGGCCATGGCCGAAGGCATGGCGGCGGGCAGCGTGATTGTCGACCTGGCCGCCGAAAGTGGCGGCAACTGTGCACTGACCCAGCCTGGCCAATGCATCGAACACCACGGCGTGGTGATCGACGGGCCGCTGCACCTGGCCAGTCGCGGCGCCACCCAGGCCAGCGAGATGTATGCGCGCAACCTGCTGAACTTCGTGGCGCTGTTCGTGCGCGAAGGACAGGTCGCGTTCGATTGGGACGACGAACTGCTGGCGAAAACGCGCTGGCAGCCGTGAACCGCGCGGGGTCAGGGGTCGGATCCCTTTGCGCCAGCTAAGGGCTCTGACCCCGTTCCCGGCGTCTTACCGCGGCCTGGCCGGCGGCGTGTTGTCGCGCACCCAGTCGCTGCGCTGCTCGGGCGTCATCTGCGACCAGCGCTCGCGCAGCGCATCGCGCTGGGCCGGGCTCAGCTGGCGCATCTGCCCGAACAGGGCGCGGGCCTGCTCGCGCTGTTCCGGGCTCATGTGTTCGAAGCGGCGCAACCCGCGCCGCGCCTTGTCGCGTTCTTCCGGGCTCATCGACTGCCAGCGCTGGCCGTGCGACAGCATGCGCTGGCGCTGCGCGGCGTCGGCGCCGTTCCAGCGGTCGCGCAGTGGCGCCAGCAGGGCCTCACGCTGGGCCGGACTCAGCTGTTCCCACGCCGGCAGTGGCGCAGCGGGTGCCAGCCGCGCGGGCGCGGCCGGTGCGGGGGACTGGGCCAACGCCGGCGCCGCCGGCAGCACGGCCAGGGCGATCAGGATCGGCAGGGTTGAAACTCGCAGCATGGTTCACTCCATCGCCAGGTCGGTGTCGCCCAGCCACAGGTACAGATCGGGATTCTCGTCGTACAGCGCGCCGTTGTCGTCCACCGCGGCCACGGCAGGCGGCGCCACCGGCGCAGTATGCGGGGCGGTACCGGTGAACTGCACGCCGATGCCCAGCGCAACCACCAGCGAACACGCGGTGGCCAGCCACCAGCGGCCACGGTCGCGGCGCGCCCCTGCAGCACCGTGCCGGGCCTGGCGCAGCCGCGCCAGGGTGGCCGGGGAAAGCGACTGCAGCGCGTGCCCGTGCAGGCTGCGCAGGGCGTCGTCGGAAGGCAGGGAGCGGTTCACGGGTCGATCTCCAGATGGTCCTGCAGCGCCTGTCGGGCGCGTGCCAGATGGGTTTTGACGGCACCTTCGCTGCAGCCCATGGCGCGCGCGGTGGTGGCGCCGTCCAGGTCCTGCAGCACGCGCAGGGTGAAGGCTTCGCGCTGGCGGGCGGGCAGGGTGCGCAGTGCCTGCACCAGCTGCTGGTACTGCTGGCGCTGCTCGTGCGCCTGCGCCGGGTCCGGGCCGGGGTCGGCCCAGTCGATCTCGCCGCCGTCGGCGTCCTGGTTGTCGCGCCAGAACGGCAGGCGGAAGCGGCGTCGCCGCTGCATGTCGATCACCCGCCGGCGCAGGATGCTCCAGAACAGCGGCGCCCACTCGGCGGCCGGCTTGTCGGCGTAGTCCAGCATGCGCATCAGCGCATCCTGCACGGCATCCAGCGCATCGTCGCGCTGGCGCAGGCCGGCTTCGGCGAAGCGGAACGCGCGCGGGCCGACGCCGGCCAGGAACGCCTCCAGCGACGCCGGCAAGGCCTCGCTGTCAGCGGTCGGGGGAAGAGGGCTGCTCACCAGCACAGGGTACGGTTCCTCGCTCACGGTCACCATCGACAACGCGTGAGCGCGCCCGTGGTTGACCGGGCCGCGCACCGGGTTCAGCCCGTGGTTATGATGGGGCGACGAAGACAGAGCGGGAGGCGTTGCCGATGAGTGACGGGTTCGTGGCGCTGTACATCTTCATGCTGGCCGCCATTGCCGGCCACGTGATCATTTCGCGGGTGCCGGTCATCCTGCATACCCCGCTGATGTCGGGTTCCAACTTCATCCACGGCATCGTGCTGATCGGCGCCATGGTGGTGCTGGGCCACGCACAGACACCGCTGGAAAAGGCGCTGGGCTTCCTGGCCGTGGTGCTGGGGGCGGGCAATGCCGCCGGTGGCTACGTGGTGACCGCGCGCATGCTGGAAATGTTCAAGCCCAGCGCGCCCAAGGCCGGCAAGGATGCAGCCAAGGAGCCGCAGGCGTGAACATCAGCACGGTTGAACTGCTCGATTGGCTGGTCAAGGCCAGTTACCTGGTGGCCGCCACCCTGTTCCTGCTCGGCCTGCAGCGCATGGCCTCGCCGCTCACCGCGCGCAGCGGCATCCGCTGGGCCGGGCTGGGCATGCTGCTGGCCACCGCGGCCACCTTCTTCCTGCCCGAACTGCACAACGTGCCGCTGATCCTGGTGGCGCTGCTGCTGGGCGCGGGCCTGGCGTGGTGGTCGGCCGGCAAGGTGGCCGTGACCGACATGCCGCAGATGGTGGCGCTGTACAACGGCATGGGCGGCGGTTCGGCGGCGGCCATCGGCGCGGTGGAATTGCTGCGCTACGCCTTCCTGGCCCACCGCGATACCCGCCACTGGAGCGCGCAGGCGCTGGCCGACCTGGCTGCGCGCCAGCCTTCGGCCACCGTGCTGCTGCTGGCGGTGGTCGGCGCGGCCATCGGTGCGGTGTCGCTGTCCGGTTCGGTCATCGCCTGGGCCAAGCTGGATGGCCGCCTGGACAAGCGGGTGACCTGGCCCGGCCAGCAGGTGCTGAACCTGCTGGTGGCGCTGGCCGTGGTGGTGCTGGGCATCATCGCCGCCAGCACGCTCAGCACCTGGGCCATCGTCGGCTTCTTCGTGCTGGCACTGGCCCTGGGCGTGCTGATGACGCTGCCAATCGGTGGCGCAGACATGCCGGTGGTCATCTCGCTGTACAACGCCTTCACCGGCCTGGCGGTGTCCTTCGAGGGCTACGTGCTGGGCAACGAGGCGCTGATCATCGCCGGCATGATGGTCGGCGCGGCCGGCATCCTGCTGACCCGGCTGATGGCCAAGGCGATGAACCGGCCGATCCGCAACGTGCTGTTCTCCAACTTCGGCGGCGGTGCGGCGGGCGAAGCGCAGGCGATCAGCGGGTCGCAGAAGCCGATCGATGCGGCCGACGTGGCCGCGATGATGGCGTTCGCCGAACGCGTGGTGATCGTGCCCGGCTACGGCATGGCCGTGGCCCAGGCCCAGCACAAGATCTGGGAACTGGCGCAGCGGCTGGGACAGCGCGGGGTGAAGGTGAAGTTCGCCATCCACCCGGTGGCCGGGCGTATGCCCGGGCACATGAACGTGCTGCTGGCCGAAGCCGGCGTGCCCTACGACCTGATCGCCGACATGGACGACATCAATCCCGAATTCGCCACCACCGACGTGGTGCTGGTGATCGGCGCCAACGATGTGGTCAATCCGGTGGCGCGCACCGACCCGGCCAGCCCGATCTACGGCATGCCGGTGCTGGACGTGGTGAACGCGCGCAACGTGGTGGTGATCAAGCGTGGCAAGGGCACCGGCTTTGCCGGCATTGAAAACGCGCTGTTCTATGCCGACAACACGCGCATGCTGTACGGCGATGGCGCCGAAGCCGCCGCCGCCTTGGTCAGCGAATTGAAGGCCCTCGACGGCGGCCATTGAGCGGAGGTTGCACCCGGTAGGTGCGGACCTTGGTCCGCACGCGCCTGGCGGGCAGCAGCCGGCACCCCCGCATCCACGCATGGCGTGGATCTACCCGGGTGTTCCCGGTAGGTGCGGACCTTGGTCCGCACGCTCCTGCCGCGCAGCCATCGGCGCGCTCAGCGCGCCAGCCAGGCGCCGACCACCACGCCCACTGCCAGCCAGATCCATTCCATCGCCCCGTTGGCCAGGTTGGTCAGGGTCCAGGCCAGGTGCGGGCCCATCCGCAGCGAGGCATCCATCGGGTTCAGCCCGATCGAGCCACCCATCCACGCACTGGCAATGCTCCAGTACGCCACTGCGCTCACCAGCAGCGTGCCCAGCACCACCAGGGCAATGCGCAGCCGGCCCGGGCCCAGCGTGCCCAGGCGCAGCATGAACACCAGTTCCAGCGCGGTCACCACCGCCATCCAGCCGACCTGGCGGCCGGTCATCAGGGCCAGCAGCACCCAGGCCATGGGAGCAACAAGCAGGCCCAGCAGCAGCATGAAGGGCCAAAGCCAGGTCACGGTCCTGGCACGTGTGGCATTGGAGGACATCGAAGCTTCCTGAAGGTCAGCCACAGGATACTGTGGTTTGCCGCAGCGCACCGGCGTCGGTGGGGCGGGCGGGGTAGAATGCAGGCTTGCGCGGCCCGGTCCGCGGCCCCATATCGATCCCCATGTATTCCCGTAGCAGCGAACCTGTCCACTTCGAACGCGACTGCGAGGCCGTGATGGTCCCGCAGGGCGACACCGTCACCCTGCCTGCCGGCAGCTATGGGTACATCACCCAGGCACTGGGCGGCAGTTATTCGGTGTTTGTCGAAGGCAATCTGTTCCGCATCGCCGGCAAGGACGGCGACGCCATCGGCAAAGAGGCGCCGGCGCCGCTGGAGCTGCCCGACGACGCCACCGACGAGCAGGTCGAACAGCTGGTGTGGCAGCAGCTGCGCACCTGCTTCGACCCGGAAATTCCGGTCAACATCGTCGAACTGGGCCTGGTCTACGAAGTGGAGATCAAGCACCTGGACGAAGGCCAGCGCGAGATCGACGTGAAGATGACGCTGACCGCGCCGGCCTGCGGCATGGGCGACATCCTGGTGGACGATGTGCGCAGCAAGCTCGAAATGATCCCGACGGTGGCCCAGGCCGACGTCGAGCTGGTGTTCGACCCGCCGTGGAACCAGCACATGATGTCCGAGGCTGCGCGGCTCGAAACCGGCATGCTTTGACCCACGGTCCCGCAACTGGCGGGGCCGGCACTACCCGCAACCAGAACAGGAATCCTCCGGTGTCCCAGTCCATCCCCAGCTTCGCCGTCACCCGTTCGGACCACCCGCGCAGCGCTGAAGAGCGCGCCCAGATCCTGGAGAAGCCGGGCTTCGGCCTGCACTTCACCGACCACATGGTGGAAGTGCGCTGGGACAAGGATGCCGGCTGGCACAACGCCAACGTGCGTGCCTACGGCCCGCTGCAGCTGGACCCGGCCGCCGCCGTGCTGCACTACGGCCAGGAAATCTTCGAAGGCATCAAGGCCTACCGCCATGCCGACGGTTCCATCTGGACCTTCCGCCCGGATGCCAACGGCCGTCGCCTGCAGCGCTCGGCCCAGCGCCTGGCGCTGCCGGAACTGCCGGTGGAGATCTTCGTTGAATCGCTGAAGCAGCTGATCGCGCTGGACAAGGACTGGGTGCCGTCGGCCGACGAATCCAGCCTGTACTTCCGTCCGTTCATGATCGGCGACGAAGCCTTCCTCGGCGTGCGCGGCGCGCACAAGGCCGGCTACTACGTCATCGCCAGCCCGGCCGGCCCGTACTTCGCCAAGGGCGTTGCCCCGGTCTCGATCTGGCTGTCCACCGAATACGCGCGTGCGGCCAAGGGCGGCACCGGTGCGGCCAAGTGCGGCGGCAACTACGCCGCTTCGCTGCTGCCGCAGCAGAAGGCGCAGGCGCAGGGCTGTTCGCAGGTGCTGTTCCTGGACCCGGTGGAAGGCAAGTACCTGGAAGAACTGGGCGGCATGAATGTCTTCCTGGTCTACAAGGACGGCACCCTGGTCACCCCGGAACTGTCCGGCAGCATCCTGGAAGGCATCACCCGCGAAAGCATCCTGCAGCTGGCGCGCGACCGTGGCATGAAGGTCGAAGAGCGCAAGGTCACCATCGATGAGTGGAAGCAGGGCGTGGCCTCGGGCGAGATCGCCGAAGTGTTCGCCTGCGGCACCGCCGCGGTGGTCACCCCGATCGGCCAGCTGAAGGGCGAAGGCTTCTCGGTGGGCGACATCAACGCACCGGCCGGCGAAGTGACCATGTCGCTGCGCAAGGAACTGACCGACATCCAGTACGGCCGCCTGCCGGACCGCCACAACTGGCTGGTCAAACTGGGCTGATCGCCCTCCACGCGTTTGTAGAGTCGAGCCATGCTCGACTGCTCTGTTGCCTGGTTTCCCAGCAAAGCCCGTCCTCGCGACGGGCTTTCTGCATTGTGGCGACCCATCCCGGCACCACAGGTGCCGATGTCGGCAAAGACATCCCGGGACAGCGAAAGTCCCAGTCATGTCCGTGCACGTGACGTGAAAGTTCCTTCACCTTCACAAACCTTCCACACGGGAAGTCTCAGAACAGACATTTCATGTTGCTGAAAAGACACTGAAAATCTTGTGGTGTCCGGATCGAGCCTTTAGCGTCATCTGACAGCGGATCGACAGGGGAATCCGCTGACTCACCGGACGCCGAGCCGCGCCCTCGTTCCTTGCCAAGCGCTCGCGCCGGTGCTTCTGCCGATTCCGGCATTCACACCACTAGAAAGGGAAATTCCGATGTCCCAGGTTTCGCATCTGCGTGCGCGCAAGTCGTGGGTGGTTCTCAGTGCGTCTGTTGTCACCTCCCTGCTGCTGGCCGCCCCGGCGTTCGCCGGTGACGTCCAGCTCAGCGGCCTGCAGTCCGCCCCGACGCACCAGCGTTTCATCGTGAAGTACCGTGAAGGCAGTGCCCCGGTGGCCAACACCACCGCACTGGCCTCGTCCCTGAAGACCGCCGCGGCCGGCCTGTCCAGCAGCCAGGGCCGCGCCCTGGGCCTGCAGGAAGTCCGCAAGCTGGCCATCGGCCCGACCGTGGTCAAGACCGACCGCGCGCTGGACCAGGCCGAATCCGAGCTGCTGATGCGCAAGCTCGCCGCCGACCCGAACGTGGAATACGTGGAAGTCGACCAGATCATGCGGCCGACTCTGGTGCCCAACGACGCCCGCCTGAGCGAACAGTGGGGCTTCGGCACCTCCAACGCCTCGATCAATGTCCGCCCGGCCTGGGACAAGGCCACCGGCACCGGCGTGGTCGTGGCGGTGATCGACACCGGCATCACCAACCATCCGGATCTGAACGCCAACATCCTGCCCGGCTATGACTTCATCAGCGATGCCGCCATGGCCCGCGATGGCGGTGGCCGTGACAGCAACCCGAACGACGAAGGCGACTGGTACGCCGCCAACGAATGTGGCACCGGCTACCCGGCCTCCAACTCCAGCTGGCACGGTACCCACGTGGCCGGCACCATCGCTGCGGTGACCAACAACAGCACCGGCGTGGCCGGTACCGCCTTCAACGCCAAGGTCGTGCCGGTGCGCGTGCTGGGCAAGTGCGGCGGCTACACCTCCGACATCGCCGACGCGATCGTCTGGGCCTCCGGTGGCACCGTCAGCGGCGTGCCCGCCAACGCCAATCCGGCCGAAGTCATCAACATGTCGCTGGGTGGCAGCGGCAGCTGCTCCACCACCTACCAGAATGCGATCAACGGCGCCGTTGGCCGTGGCACCACCGTGGTGGTCGCCGCCGGCAACAGCAACACCAACGTGTCCTCGGCCGTGCCGGCCAACTGCCCGAACGTGATCGCGGTGGCCGCCACCACCTCGGCCGGCGCCCGCGCCAGCTTCTCCAACTACGGCACCGGCATCGACGTGTCGGCACCGGGTGCCAACATCCTGTCCACCCTCAACACCGGCACCACCGTGCCGGCCAGCGCCAGCTATGCCTCGTACAACGGCACCTCGATGGCGGCACCGCACGTGGCCGGCGTGGTCGCGCTGATGCAGTCGGTGGCACCGAGCCCGCTCAGCCCGGCGCAGGTGGAAAGCATCCTGAAGAGCACCGCGCGTGCGCTTCCGGGCGCCTGCTCCGGCGGTTGCGGTGCGGGCATCGTCGACGCCGATGCAGCGGTCACGGCCGCCATCAACGGCGGTGGTGGCACCACCCCGGAACCGGGTGGCACCGTGCTGCAGAACAACGTGCCGGTGACCGGCCTGGGCGCGTCCAGCGGCGCCTCGCTCAGTTACACCGTGCAGGTGCCGGCCGGCAGCAGCCAGCTGCGCGTGGCCATCAGCGGTGGCAGCGGTGATGCCGATCTGTACATCCGCCAGGGCAGCGCCCCGACCGATACCACCTACACCTGCCGCCCGTACCTGAGCGGCAACAACGAGACCTGCACCGTGAACAGCCCGGCCGCTGGCACCTGGCACGTGCGGGTGAAGGCCTACAGCACCTTCTCGGGCCTGACCCTCAACGCCCAGTACTGAGCCCAAGTCCCTCTCCAAGGGCACGCCCCGGCTTCGGCCGGGGTGTTTTTTTCATGGGCGGCGGCTGCATCAAAGCGTCGCCGTGCAAGGTACTTGCTCCTGCTGGCCGCACGCGGCGATCTGTCAGGAGGGGATCATCCCCTCAACCCAGCAGCAACCGAAACGCCGAATCCATCCGCGCGACAGCGCGCCGTGGAACCTCAGACCGATTCGAAGCGGTTGGCGGCCACGTTCTTGCGCACGTGCTGCGGATCGAAGATGCGCCCGTTCATGGCGATGTACACGCCCGACGGCAGCGACTGCACCGCGCCGATGGCACAGCCGATGTTGAATTCGGCATCCGAACCGCGGAAGCGCGCCGGGCTGAGCGCACCGGTCATCACGATGGTCTTGTCGGCGATGGTCGACAGCACCTTGCCGGTCTGCACCATCGAATCGGTGCCGTGGGTGACCAGCACGTGGCGGGTCGGCTGCGCGGCGATGGTGGCCCGGATCAGCTCACGGTCCTCATCGTTGATGTGCAGCGAATCCTTGCGCAGGATCGGAATCACATTGAAACGGAAGGTCACCCCCAGCTCGCGCAGGATCATGCCGATCTGCGGGTCGCCGATCTGGTAGTCCGACTTGTCGTCGAAGTAGATCTTGTCGATCGTGCCACCGGTGGTGACGACCAGGAGTTCTTCCATCATGTGCATGCGCGAAACCAGGACAGGTACAGCGGCGCGGGGCCGGGAACACAGATGATACGGCCCGGCGGGCGCAGCGTCAGCGCCGCTTGCTGAAGCGGGCCCGCAGGCCGGGCAGGCTGGCGGAGAAGATCACCAGCAGCGCCAGCGCCACTTCGATCAGGGCCAGCGCGCGGGTCTGCGGGTGGCTCCAGGCGCTCATCACGCCGTGGCTGAACCAGCCCAGCGCCAGCACCGAGGCCCAGAAGCCGGCCTTGCGCCAGCCCAGGCGCAGGGCGATGGCCAACGCCAGCGGTGGTGCGGTGAACACCAGCTGGGTCGCCAGCCAGTGCTTGTCATTGATGAACCAGCCCACGAACAGCGCGGCCAGGCCCAGCAGCGCCAGCAGCAGCACGGTATGGGGCGCGCGGTTCATCGGGCCAGGCGCTGCGCGATATCGGCCACGCGCCGGCCCAGCGCCCGCGCCAGCAGGGCTTCATCTTCGCTGGGCTGCGGGTCATCGGCGGCGCCGGCCACGTGGCTGGCACCGTAGGGCGTACCGCCACTGGTGGTGTGGCTCAGCGCCGGCTCGGTGAAGGGGATGCCCACGATCAGGCAGCCGTGGTGCAGCAGCGGCAGTTGCATCGACAGCAGGGTCGATTCCTGGCCGCCGTGCATCGACGCGGTGGAGGTAAACACCCCCGCCGGCTTGCCGGCCAGCGTGCCGTTCACCCATTCGGCGCCCAGCCCATCCAGGAAATGCTTGACCGGCGCGGCCATGTTGCCGAAGCGGGTGGGGCTGCCCAGCAGCACGCCCTGGCATTCGGCCAGGTCCTGCACGCTGACATACGGGGCGCCTTCATCGGGCACCGGGGGCTGCGCGGTCTGGGTCACGGCGGCCACCGGCGGCACCGTGCGCAGGCGCGCGCTCATGCCCGGCACTTCGCCGATACCGCGCGCGATCTGGCGCGCCAGCCGTGCCACCGAACCGCCGCGGCTGTAGTACAGCACCAGGATTTCGCCCATCGTGCCCAGGTCTCCTCATCGTGTGGACGCCAGTATGGCTATCCTGCACGCATTCCGCATCGGGTACCCTTGCGCCGATGGAACCTCTGGATACGCTCAACCTGTGGATGGAGCGCGCGCGGGATCGCGCACGGACCGCCAGCTTCGGCCGCTTCCTGTGGCGGCGCTTTCTCGACGACCGCCTGTTCCAGGCCGCCGCCGCGCTGGCCTACACCACCGTGTTCGCGCTGGTGCCGCTGGCAATTGTCGTATTCGGCGTGCTGTCGGCCTTCCCGGTCTTCGACCGCTGGAGCGACCAGCTCAGCGACTACGTGTTCTCCAACTTCGTGCCCAGCGCCGCGCGTGCGGCCGAAGGCTATCTGCGGCAGTTCTCGGCCAGTGCCGGCCAGCTTACCGCCGCCGGCTTCATCGCCCTGGTGGTGTCGCTGCTGATCACGCTCAACAGCGTGGAAGAAACCTTCAACCAGATCTGGCGGGTCGGCTCGACCCGGCCCAAGCTCACCCGCTTCCTGGTGTACTGGACCGTGCTGACCCTGGGCGCGATGCTGGCGGCCGCGTCGCTGGCGGTGTCGGCGCGGGTGCTGGCGCTGCCGCTGTTCGGCACCCAGGAAGGGCGCTGGCTGGCCGATCTGGGCCTCCGGCTGGCGCCGGTACTGATCGAATTCATCTGCATCATGCTGGTCTACCGCGTGGTGCCGCACCACACGGTGAAGTGGCGCCACGCGATTCCCGGCGCCGTGCTGGCCGCGGTGATGCTGGAGCTGGTGAAGTGGGGCATCGGTGCCTACCTGGGCAGTTTCCAGTCGTACCAGAAGCTGTATGGCACCGTGGCCTTCGTGCCGATCCTGCTGCTGTGGATCTACCTGTGCTGGGTGGCCGTGCTGCTGGGCGCGTCGCTGGCCTCGTCCATGGCCGCCTTCCGCTACCAGCCGGTGGAACTGCGGTTGCCGCAGGGCTACGAGTTCTATGGCCTGCTGCGCCTGCTCGGCCGCTTCCATTACGCGCGCGCCGCCGGCAAGGGGCTGGATGACGATGAAATCCTGCGCATGGAGCCGATGCTGACCGACTCGCTGCTGCAGGACCTGGTCTGCAACCTGCAGGACATCGGCCTGCTGCGCCGCGATGAGCGTGGCGAGTGGCTGCTGGCGCGTGACCTGGAACAGGTCAGCCTGGCCGATCTGTACGAATGCACCCAACTGCGCATTCCGGTGGCCGAGCAGCACCTGCCTTACCGCGACGACAGTCTGGGCCAGGCCGCGCTGGCGGCGCTGGACGAACTTCGCCTGCCGCTGCGCGAGCGCTTGAAGCGGCGCGTCAGCGATATCTATTCCGCTCCCGGAGACACCCCATGATGCACAAGACCCCGTTGCTGCTGGCCCTGCTGCTGGCCCTGGCGGCCTGCAAGCCGGCACAGGAACCGGCGCCCGCCAGCAGCGCGCCGCCAGCGCAGGCGCCCACCCCGGCCGCACCGGCGCCGGTCGAAGAGACCCCGGCCGAGCGCACCACGGCCGAATTTCCCACCCTGAAGATGAAGGCGGTGGACGGCAGCGACTACGACCTGGCCGCCCATCGCGGCAAGTGGGTGGTGGTGAACTTCTGGGCGACCTGGTGTGCGCCCTGCCGCAAGGAAATGCCGGAGCTGTCAGCGCTGCACGCCATGCGCAACAACATCGAAGTGGTGGGCCTGGCCTACGAAGAAATCGAAGTGCCGGAGATGCAGGCGTTCCTGGGCAAGCATCCGGTGACCTATCCGATTGTGGTGGTCGATCCCTTCGACCCGCCCGCCGATTTCGCCATTCCGCGCGGGCTGCCGCTCACCCACCTGATCGCCCCCGATGGCAAGCTCGCGCACACCTTCCTGGGCCCGGTCACCGCCGCCGACATCGAACAGCAGATCGCCGCAGCCCGGTAGAGTCGACCGTTGGTCGACTGAAGATACGGCGGGGTCGGATCATCCACGCACGGCGTGGATCTACCGATCCTCAACCGGGAACTCTTCGATCGGCTTCAGCACGTCGTAGTGCTCGCGGTGCAGCTTGCCTTTCAGCGCCGGCAGTTCCGGCAGTGGTGCATCCACCCGCGTGTCCGGCAGCCGGTCCAGCAGGTTGCGCACCAGGGTCAACCGCCCCAGCCGCTGGTCGTTGAAATCCACCAGGGTCCACGGCGCCTGCTCGCGGTGCGTCGCCCGCAGCATCGCCTCGCGCGCCTCGGTATACGCGCTGTACTTGCTGCGCGATTTCAGATCCACCGGTGACAGCTTCCAGCCCTTCAGCGGATCCACGTGCCGCTCGGCGAAGCGCTTTTCCTGCTGGGCCTGGTCCACGCACAGCCAGTACTTGAACAGCAGGATGCCTTCATCCACCAGCAACTGTTCGAACACCGGTGCCTGGCGCAGGAAGCGCTGGTACTCGCTCTCGCTGCAGTAGCCCATCACCCGTTCCACGCCGGCACGGTTGTACCAGCTGCGGTCCATCAGCACGATCTCGCCCGCGGCGGGAAGATGGCTGGCGTAACGCTGGAAATACCACTGGGTGGCTTCGCGGTCGGTTGGCTTGGGCAGGGCCACCACCCGGCACTGGCGGGGGTTCAGGTGCTGGCTGATCGCCTGGATCGCGCCCCCCTTGCCGGCGGTATCGCGGCCCTCGAACAGCACCAGCAGGCGCTGCCCCGTGTGCTGTACCCAGCGCGCCATCGCCGTCAGTTCCAGCTGCAGCGGCTGCAGCAGTGCGTCGTAGTCCTTGCGTTTCAGCTTGCCCATGGGTGCACCACGCGGGAAGGAAACCCGAGCCTAGCGCAGCACTTGCCCAGGCGATGTCGACGCCGGGGTAGAGTCGACCGTTGGTCGACCATCGTGCGCAGCGCGGGCTGTTCCTGGGCCCCTGCGAAGGGCAGTCGACCAACGGTCGACTCTACCCAGCTACGCCCACCCAGCCGTGCTCACGCGCCAGCGCCTGCAGCAACGCGGACAGATCCAGCGCAAACCCGGCCATGTCGAACACGCCGCTGCGCTCGCGCGCCTGCGCCAGCTGCGCGCGCAGTGCCGTCAGGGCTGCCGGGTCGTTGCCCAGCGCGCTGGCGGTCGCCACGAAGGCGGCATCGTCGGCCACGTTCATGGCCTGCAGACCCAGGTGATGGTTCAGGCTGCCGGCCACGCGTGCGGCGAAGGTGTCGCCCGGACAGGTCAGCACCGGACAGCCGGCCCACAACGCATCTGATGCAGTGGTGTGTGCGTTGTAGGGATGGGTGTCCAGGAACAGGTCGGCCAGGGCGTAGCGCGCCAGGTACTGGGGATGGGCGAGCTTGGCCATGAACACCAGTCGCGACGGGTCCACGCCCGCGGCACGTGCGGCATCGCGCAGGCGCGCATCGGCCTTGCCTGGCCCGGACAGCAGCCACAGCACGCTGCCCGGTACCGCCTGCAACACGGCAAAGGCGCGCGCCATGCTGCGCGGATTAAGCTTGTAACTGTTGTTGAAGCAGCAGAACACCACGCCCTGTGCGGGCAGGCCGCAGTCGGCGCGGCTGGGCGCCGGTTCCACAACGCGGGTGTTGTCCGAGGGCTGGAACGCGCGCGGCAGGCGCAGCACGCGTTCGCTGTAATGCGGTTCCAGCGCAGCTGGCAGGGCGAAGCCATCGGCCACCACGGCATCCAGCCACGCTGCACCGGACGTGCCTGGATACGCCAGCCAGTTCAGCTGCAGTGGGGCAGGGCGCATGGCCAGCACTTCCGGCGTGCCGCCGCCGCCCCAGCCGCGCAGGTCGAACAGCAGGTCGATGCCCTGCGCGCGGATGCGTGCGGCGGTCTCGGCGTGGCGCAGCCCGGCCACGTCATGCAGCGTGGTGGCCGCCTGCAGGCGTTGGCGGATGCGGCTGCCATCGTCGCGGTTCAGGGCAAACAGATGCAGCTGCAGCGCCGGATCGGCCCGCAGCTGCTCGAACAGCGCCACCGTCAACAGACCGGTCGGATGGGCGCCGAAGCCGTTGGACAGGAATCCCACCCGCAACGGCCCACGCGCGCGCACCTGCGCCGGCGGCAAGGGGCGCACCGAGGCAGCCACGGC
Organism: Stenotrophomonas sp. B1-1; assembly: GCF_010894375.1. Classification (NCBI taxonomy): domain Bacteria; kingdom Pseudomonadati; phylum Pseudomonadota; class Gammaproteobacteria; order Lysobacterales; family Lysobacteraceae; genus Stenotrophomonas; species Stenotrophomonas sp. B1-1. The sequence continues at coordinate 39,129 of NZ_JAAIUZ010000003.1, forward strand.
CGTTGCCCGGCTGCGCGCGCAGGCCAGCTGTTCGGCCGCGCTGGCGTCTTCGCTCAGGAAAGCAAACGGTTCAACCACGCCCTGGCCAGAGGCCACCGCACGGCGGACCTGCGCGGCCAGCGCATCCAGATCGCGCCAATCGCACAGGCGGCGCTGCCAAGCCAGGCGCTGGGCGGCAATGTAAGGCTCGCCCGGCATCAGGGTGTGCGCGCGCCGATAGGCCTCGGCGGCGCCTTCGGCATCATTGGCATCTTCCAGCGCATGGCCCAGCCACAGGGCAATGCCGGGATGCTGCGGCGCCAGCGTGGATGCCTGGCGCAGCAGGGTGGCTGCATCGGCATGGGCGCCGGCCATCCAGGCCACGCGGCCCAGCCGTGCCAGCGCTTCGGGGTGGTCGGGGCGCAGCTGCAGTGCGCGCCGCGCGGCGTGTTCGCCGGCAGCGATGTCGCCCGCTTCCAGTTCCACGTCGGCCAACATCACCCAGGCAACGAAATCGCCCGGCTGGCGGGCCAGCGCCTGCTGCAGTTGCTGCCGTTGCTGCCAGGCCGACACCGTGCTCAGCCCGCCGAAAGCTGGGCCAGCGCGTCCACCTGGTGCTCGTGGCTCAGGCGCTGCAGCAGCGGGTCCAGATCGCCCGCCAGCACATTGGGCAGGTCGTACAGGGTCAGCCCTTCCACGCGATGGTCGGTGATCCGGCCCTGCGGGAAGTTGTAGGTGCGGATGCGCTGGCTGCGATCGCCGCTGCCCACCTGCAAGCGGCGTGATTCGGCCTGCGCGGCATCCTGGCGCTGGCGTTCGGCATCCAGCAGCTGTGCCTTCAGGCGCTTCATCGCCTTGTCCCGGTTGGCGTGCTGGCTGCGCTCGGTCTGGCATTCCACCACCACGCCGGTCGGCACGTGGGTGATGCGGATGGCCGATTCGGTCTTGTTCACGTGCTGGCCGCCGGCACCGGACGAACGGAACGTATCGACCTTCAGGTCGGCGGGGTTGATGACGATCTCATCCACCTCGTCCGCTTCGGGAATGATCGCCACCGTGGCCGCGGAGGTATGGATGCGGCCCTGCGATTCGGTGGCCGGCACGCGCTGCACGCGGTGCGTGCCCGATTCGAACTTCAGGCGCGAGAACGCACCGCGGCCGACCACACGGGCCACCACTTCCTTATAGCCGCCATGTTCGCCGGGGCTGTCCGATTCGATCTCGACCTTCCAGCCCTGGCGCTCTGCATAGCGGGCGTACATGCGGAACAGGTCGCCGGCGAAGATTGCCGCTTCGTCGCCGCCGGTGCCAGCGCGCACTTCCAGGAACAGGTTGCCGTCGTCGCGCGGGTCGCGCGGCACCAGCAGCAGCGCCAGTTCCTGCTCCAGTTCCTGCAGGCGGGCCTGGGCAGCGGCGATCTCTTCGTCGGCCAGCTCGCGCAGGTCCGGATCGGCGCGCATGCCCTCGGCGGCCGTCAGGTCGGCCTTGGCGCGGGCTTCTTCGGCCAGCGCGGTGGCGATCGGTTCCAGTTGGGCGAATTCGCGCGAAAGATCGCGGAAACGGGCATTGTCGGCGACCACGTCGGGTTCGGCGAGCAGGCGTTCCAGTTCTTCGCGGCGCTCGGCCAGCGCTTCCAGCTTACGGCGCAGGGTCGGCGTCATCGGGTCTCACGGGGGGATGGTGGTAGCCCGGCGTTGCCGGGAACAGGCGCTGCGCGGCGCGGGTCAGCTCGGCATCGCCGCTGAGTGCGGCCGCGCGCAGGGCCGCAGTGGGCGGGTGCAGCAGGCGGTTGGTCAGGCCATGGGCCAGCAGTTCCAGGACTTCGTCGGCCGACTTGCCGTTGGCCAGCTGCTGGCGCGCACGCTCCAGTAGTTCGGCGCGGGTGGCTTCGCCGAACGCGCGCAGCTGCCGCAGCGGCGCCTGGTGGGCGCTGGCCTGCAGGGTTTCCACATAGCGCGATACCTGCAGGTCGATGATCGCCTCGGCCTCGGCGGCGGCCTCGCGGCGCCCGCGGCGGTTGTCTTCCACCGCACGCTCAAGATCGTCCACCGTGTACAGGAAGGCGTCGTTCAGCGTGGCGACATCGGCTTCGATGTCGCGTGGCACGGCCAGGTCGAACAGCAGCATCGGCTTGTGCCGGCGCGCGCGCAGGGCATTGGCCACGGCAGCGCGGTGGATCACCGGCTCACGCGCGGCGGTGGCCGAGAACACCACGTCGGCCTCGGCCAGGTGGCGCTCCAGCTCGGTCAGCGGCAGGGCCACACCGCCGTGGCGGCTGGCCAGTTCCTGGGCATGGGCCAGGGTGCGGTTGGCAATCAGCAGGCGCCTCACCTTGCCTTCGCTCAGGTGGCGGGCGGCCAGTTCGATGGTTTCGCCCGCGCCGACCAGCAGCACGGTGGATTCATCCAGGCGCGCGAACGCGTTCTGCGCCAGGCGTACCGCCGCCGAGGCCACCGACACCGGGTTGGCGCCGACCTGGGTATCGGTACGGGCGCGCTTGGCCACCGAGAAGGTCTGCTGGAACAACCGGTCCAGGCGTTGGCCCAGCAGGCCGTGATCGCGGGCGGTGGACCAGGCGTCCTTCACCTGGCCCAGGATCTGTGGTTCACCCAGCACCATGGAATCCAGCCCGGTGGCGACCCGGAACAGATGGCGCACGGCATCGGCGTCGGCATGCTGGTACAGGTAGCCCTGCAGATCGCCGGCCTGCTGCTGCAGCCAGTGGTCCAGCGCCTGCGCCGAATCGGCTACCGCGTACAGTTCAGTGCGGTTGCAGGTGGACAGCAGCACCGCCTCGGCGATCTGCGGGGTATCGCGCAGCGAACCGAGCGCGCGCGGCAGCGCCTCACCGGCGAAGGCTGCGCGTTCGCGCAGTTCCACCGGTGCGGTCTGGTGATTCAGTCCGAGCACCCACAGGGTCATTGTTCAGTTGCTTGCGATAAGCTGCTGGCCATTGGACGACATTTTAAGGCCCCGATGCCGACGATGCCCGCATTGATTCGCATCCCCAGTGTTCTGCTGCTGTCCCTGGCCTGTGCCCAGGCGGTGTCGGCAGCGCCGGCCAAGGCCCCCACACGGGCCCCGGCCGCCGAAGCACTGGCCCTGGAACCGGTGATCGCCGGCGAATTCGCCCTGCAGGCCGGCAAGCTGGCCGAGGCCGCGCGCTGGTACCTGCAGGCGGCCCAGCAGACCGACGGCGACGCTGGCCTGGCCGAGCGTGCCACCCGTATTGCCATGCTGGCCAACGAGGATGCCAATGCCGCAAAGGCGCTGGCCCTGTGGCAGCAGCGTGCCCCGGCCTCCCTGCCGATGCGCAGCGCCGCGGCCGCCCTGGCCATGCGCCAGGGCAACGTGAAGACGGCCCGCAGCGAACTGCAGTCACTGCTGCAGGACAGCGACGAGCAGGGCTGGAAGTTCGCCCTGGCCGCCCTGATCGGCGGCGGGCGCGATCCGGCGGTACCGGCGCAGGTGCTGGGCGAACTGGTCGATGCCAATGCCATTCCGGCCAGGATCGAGGCCTGGCAGGAGTTCGGGCGGCTGGCCCTGCGCATGGAAAAGCCGGAGCTGGCGCAGCGCATGATTGACGAAGTTGTGCGCCGCTTCCCGCAGGAACCGCGGGTGGCGCTGCTGCGCGCCAGCCAGTTGCAGCAGGCCGGGCAGACCGGGCAGGCGCTGACGCTGCTGCAGGGCGTGGAGCCGCAGACCCGCCGGGATCCAGACCTGCGCAACGCCGTGGCCATTGCCTATGACAGCCTGGGCCAGCCGGCCGCGGCCGAACGCGTGCTGGCATACGGCCCGCAGGACGTGCAGACCTGGGGCATGCGCGCATCGCTGCTGGCCAAGCAGGGCGACAAGGCGGCGCTGGGCAATCTGTACAACGAATTGTCGCGCCAGGCGGCCAAGCCCGATCCGGCGCAGCGCCTGCTGCTGGGCAAGATCGCCGAGTACCTGCAGCGTTATGCCGAGGCGGTGAACTGGTACCACAGCGTGCCCGGCGGTGAAGAACTGAGCGAGGCGCGCCTGCGTGCGGCCAACGCGCAGGGCCTGGCCGGTCGCCAGGACCTGGCCCTGCAGGAAGTGCACGCCATCCAGTCCGATGCGACGGTGGACGATGACGTGCGCCGCGATGCCTATCTGCTGGAAGCCGAACTGCGCCAGCGCGCCGACGATCTGCCCGGTGAACTGGATGCCCTGGCGCGTGGCCTGGCCGCCTATCCGGATGAGAACGCGCTGCTGTACGCGCGCGCCCTGGCCTGGGAACGCCGCGACGATATCGCCCGTGCCGAGGCCGACCTGCGCAAGATCCTGGTGACCGAGCCGGAAAACGTGCCGGCGCTGAATGCACTGGGCTACACCCTGGCCGACCGTACCGGGCGTTACCAGGAGGCCTTGGAGTTGATCGACCGTGCGCGCGTGGCCGAACCGGACAACGCCGCCATCGTCGACAGCTACGGCTGGGTGCTCTATCGGCTGGGGCGCAACGAAGAGGCGCTGGTGCAGCTGCGCCGCGCCTGGACCCTGGCCAAGGACCCGGAAATCGCCGCCCACGTGGGCGAAGTGCTGTGGGTGCTCGGCAAGCATGACGAGGCCCGCCACTTCTTCGACGAAGCGGCCAAGCTGGACCCCGAGAACCGCGCGCTGCTGCGCGCCCGCGAGAAATTCAATCCATGAGTGTTTCCACGTTCCGCCCGCTGCTGCTGGCGGCGGTGACCCTGGCGGTCAGTGCCTGCACCAGCGTCGGCACCCAGAAGACCCCGGCGCCGGAAGTCGTCTACACCGTTTCGCCGGCCGCCGAGCGCGCCGAAGAGGCGCGCGTGCAGGCGCTGCGTGCGCAGCCGGACTACGCCTTCCAGGGGCGGGTTGCGGTCAGCAAGGGCAAGAACGGCGGCAGTGGCCGCATCGACTGGGTGCAGCAGGGCAGCGAGTACCGCGTGCAGCTGAGCGCGCCGGTCACCCGCCAGAGCTGGACCCTGCAGGGCGACGCAGTGCAGGGTGGGGCGCGGCTGGAAGGGCTGGGCGACGGCCCGCGCACAGGCGACGACGCGCGCCTGTTGCTGCTCGATGCCACCGGCTGGGACATCCCGGTCAGTGAGCTTTCCGACTGGACCCGTGGCCTGGTGCTGCGCGGTTCCGGCGAAAGTGCCGTGGAGCGTGATGCCGAGGGCCGCCCGCGGCGCATGCAGCAGGCCGGCTGGCTGATCCAGTACCTGGACTGGTACCCGGCGCAGGACGGACGCCCGGCGCTGCCGCGGCGGATCGAGGCCAGCCGCGAGGACGCCAAGGTACGCCTGCTGGTGGACCAGTGGGGCGCCGACGCCCCATGACTGCGCAGATTGACGCCGACGGCTGGTCCTGGTGGCCGGCCCCGGCCAAGCTGAACCTGTTCCTGCATATCACCGGCCGCCGCGCCGACGGCTACCACGAACTGCAGACGGTGTTCCGGCTGCTGGACTGGGGCGACCGCATCGGCCTGCGCCTGCGTGAAGACGGTCAGGTGCGCCGCGAGGGTGACGGCCTGGCCGGCGTGGCGGAAGACCAGGATCTGGCCGTGCGCGCCGCGCGGCTGCTGAAGAGTGTGGCGAATATCGCCCAAGGTGCGGACATCATCGTCGAAAAGCATGTGCCTGCGGGTGGCGGCTTCGGCGGTGGCTCGTCCGATGCAGCCACCGTGCTGGTGGTGCTGAACCGGCTCTGGCAGGCCGGCCTGGACGAAGATGCGCTGGCTGAACTGGGCCTGCATCTGGGGGCCGACGTGCCGGTGTTCGTGCGCGGCCGCAATGCCTGGGCCGAAGGGGTGGGCGAGCGCCTGCAGCCGATCGCGCTGCCCGCGGCCTGGTATGTGATCGCCGAACCGGGCGTTCATGTTCCGACCCCGGCCCTGTTTGCTGACCCGGATTTGACGCGCGACACCCCAGTTGCGAAAATAGAGGACTTCGCTTCCGGCGCTCTGGTCGGAAACGTGTTCGAGCCGGTGCTGCGCCGTCGCGAGCCTGCCGTCGAGGCGGTGCTTGCCGCGTTGAGCCGCATAGGCCGGGCACGTTTGACCGGGTCAGGAAGTGGTTGTTTCGTCGAGTTCGATTCGCAGGCTGCCGCAGAGCAGGGACGAGCGAAATTGCCGAAGGAGTTGCGGGCAAGGGTGGCAGCGGGCGTCATGCGTTCGCCACTGCTGGAAGCACTCGAGCAACACTGATTCATCACTGCAGGGGCGTCGCCAAGAGGCCCAAGGCACCAGGTTTTGATCCTGGCATTCGTAGGTTCGAATCCTACCGCCCCTGCCAATTGCGGCTGTGTCCGCGCCTTCCAGCGCATCGACCGCGCGGGACGTGGAAACAGCCGCGGTGTTGTCAGCAGCAAGGGCCCAACGGTCCTTGCCGCTACCGGATCCCCGCCACTCGTCCCCGCCCGAGACAATCATGATGCAAGAGTCCCCGAACCTGCTGGTATTTTCCGGCAACGCCAACAAACGTCTGGCGCAGAACATCTGCAAGGAACTGGGGGTTCGCCCGGGCAAGGCACTGGTCTCGCACTTCTCCGATGGTGAAGTGCAGGTGGAAATCGAAGAGAACGTGCGCAAGCAGGACGTCTTCGTGATCCAGCCGACCAGCGCGCCTAGCGCGGAAAACCTGATGGAACTGCTGGTGCTGATCGACGCGCTCAAGCGCGCATCGGTGAACAGCGTGACCGCCGTGGTGCCGTACTTCGGTTACTCGCGCCAGGATCGCCGCATGCGCTCCTCGCGCGTGCCGATCACCGCCAAGCTGGCGGCGAAGATGTTCAGCACCGCTGGCGCTGATCGCGTGCTGACCGTCGACCTGCACGCCGACCAGATCCAGGGCTTCTTCGATATCCCGGTGGACAACGTGTATGCGTCCCCGCTGCTGCTGGCCGACATCTGGCGCGCCTACGGCACCGAGAACCTGATCGTCGTTTCGCCGGACGTGGGTGGCGTGGTCCGCGCCCGCGCCGTGGCCAAGCGCTTGGATGATGCCGACCTGGCCATCATCGACAAGCGCCGCCCGCGCGCCAACGTCTCCACCGTGATGAACATCATCGGTGACGTCGAAGGCAAGACCTGCGTGATGGTCGATGACATCGTCGATACCGCCGGCACCCTGTGCGCTGCTGCCGCTGCCCTGAAGGCGCGCGGTGCGCTGAAGGTCGCCGCGTACTGCACCCACGCGGTGCTGTCGGGCCCGGCAGTGGACAACATCACCAACTCGCAGCTGGACGAACTGGTGGTGACCGACACCATCCCGCTGAAGGACGCCGCGCGCGTGTGCAGCAAGATCCGCCAGCTCAGCGTGGCGGAAATGCTGGCCGAAACGATGCGCCGCATCGCCTTCGGCGAGTCGGTCAGCTCGCTGTACGTCGATTGAGAATCCGCCCCTGTCGGCAACGGCGGGGGCATGCCCCGGATGCTTCTGGTCGCGGAAGCATCTTCAAACCGCCTCGCCGCACGGCAAGGCAACAACCTGAGTAGTCGAAAATGTCGAAGACCCATGAAATCAAGGTCACCAAGCGTGAACTGCAGCGTAAGGGTGCGAGCCGCCGCCTGCGTCACGCTGGTGTGATCCCGGCCATCGTGTACGGCGGCAACGCCGAGCCGGTCGCCATCAGCCTGGACCACAACGAAATCTGGCTGGCCCAGCAGAACGAGTGGTTCTATGCCTCCATCCTGGACCTGAACCTGGACGGCCAGGTGCAGAAGGTGCTGCTGCGTGACATGCAGCGCCACCCGTACAAGCAGCTGATCATGCACCTGGACTTCCAGCGCGTGAACGAGAACGAAGCCCTGACCGCTTCGGTGCCGCTGCACTTCATCAACGAAGACACCTCGCCGGCTGGCAAGGCTGCCGACGTCGTGGTCACCCACGAACTGAAGGAAGTGACCATCACCTGCCTGCCGAAGGACCTGCCGGAGTCGATCGAAGTCGACCTGGGCGGCCTGAACGCCGGTGACGTGGTGTACCTGTCCAACATCAAGCTGCCGAAGGGCGTGGAAATCCCGGCGCTGGCGCTGGGCAAGGACCACGACGACGCCATCGTCACCGCCAAGACCGGTAAGGTCGACGCGGCCGACGAAGAAGCTCCGGCTGCCGAGTAATACCCAAGCGGTGCCTGCCTTCGGGCAGGCACCGTGCTGGAAGGAACCATGGCAGGATTGCGACTGATCGTCGGTCTGGGCAACCCCGGATCGGAACACGCCCGGACCCGGCACAATGCCGGGTTTCATTTCGTTGAGGCCCTGGCTGAAAAAGCCGGTGCGCGCTGGAACGTGGACAGCAAGCTGTTTGGCGAGACCGCCAAGGTCGAGATCGCCGGGCAGACGGTCTGGCTGCTGAAGCCGGCCACCTTCATGAACCTCAGCGGCAAGTCGGTGACCGCCGCACAGCGGTTCTGGAAGATCGAACCGGAAGAAACCCTGCTGGCCCACGATGAGCTGGACCTGCCGCCGGGTGCGGTACGGCTGAAGTTCGACGGCGGCCACGGCGGCCAGAACGGCCTGCGCGACACCATGCGCCTGCTCGGCCACGGCAAGTTCCACCGCCTGCGCGTGGGCATCGGCCACCCCGGCCACAAGGATCGCGTGGTGGGCTGGGTGCTCGGTCGCCCGAGCAAAGACGACGACGTCCTGATTGCCCGTGCCATCGACGATGCCATCGACGTGCTGCCGCTGGCGGTACAAGGCGATTTCAACGAAGCGATGAAGCGCCTGCACACCCCGAAATAGCGCTTCTGGTAGGTGCCAACCTTGGTTGGCACACAATCAACCAGACCGGTAGGTGCCAACCTTGGTTGGCACACAATGATCGACACCGAGATGGATTGGCCAAGCAGCGCGCGCGCTGTTTCACCAATCACTTTCACCCCAGAGAGCTGTCACCCATGGGTATCAAATGCGGCATCGTCGGCCTGCCCAACGTCGGCAAGTCGACCCTGTTCAACGCGCTGACCAAGGCGGGCATCGCCGCGGCGAACTTCCCGTTCTGCACCATCGAACCGAACGTCGGCATCGTGCCGGTGCCGGACCCGCGCCTGGGCGAACTGGCCGGCATCATCAATCCGCAGAAGGTCATTCCGACCGCCGTGGAATTCGTCGACATCGCCGGCCTGGTCGCCGGTGCCGCCAGCGGTGAAGGCCTGGGCAACAAGTTCCTGGCCCACATCCGCGAAGTTGATGCGATCACCCACGTGGTGCGCTGCTTCGAGAACGCCGACGTCATCCACGTCAACAACAAGGTCGACCCGATCTCGGACATCGAAACCATCGATACCGAACTGGCGCTGGCCGACCTGGACAGCGTCGAGAAGGCCCTGAACCGCGCCGAGCGCGCCGCCAAGGGTGGCGACAAGGAAGCGGCCGCGCGCAAGCCGGTGCTGGCCAAGCTGCAGGCTGCCCTGTCCGACGGCAAGTCCGGCCGTTCGGTCGGCCTGGACGAGGAAGAGAAGGCGCTGGTCCGTGACCTGTTCCTGCTGACCCTCAAGCCGGTGATGTACATCGCCAACGTGCTGGAAGACGGTTTCGAGAACAACCCGCACCTGGACGCCGTGCGCGCCCACGCCGCCGCCGAAGGCGCGCAGGTGGTGCCGGTGTCGGCCGCGATCGAAGAAGAGCTGTCCCAGCTCGACGACGAAGACCGCGACACCTTCCTGGCCGACCTGGGCCTGAGCGAGCCGGGCCTGAACCGCGTGATCAACGCGGCCTACAGCCTGCTGGGCCTGCAGACCTACTTCACCGCTGGCGTGAAGGAAGTCCGCGCATGGACCGTGCGCAAGGGCGCCACCGCCCCGCAGGCTGCCGCCGTCATCCACACCGACTTCGAGAAGGGCTTCATCCGCGCCGAAACCATCGCGTATGACGACTTCATCAAGTACAAGGGCGAAGCCGGCGCCAAGGAAGCCGGTCGCCTGCGCCTGGAAGGCAAGGAATACCGCGTGCAGGAAGGCGACGTGCTGCACTTCCGCTTCAACGTCTGATCCTGCCGCAACGGATCGACCCCGAACGCCCCGCCCTGTGCGGGGCGTTCGCGTTTCTGGCGCCGCGGCGATGGCTGGTGAAAAAACAACCACGCACTGAAACGCTTGCCGTGCGTGGCTCTCAGCCACTTGTCCACACCAAACCCCCACCACTTTCCACGCGCGGTGTGGAAAACCATGGGGTGCCCGCCAGGTAGGTGCCAACCTTGGTTGGCACAGCGCGTGGTGGATAAATTTTCACCACGCCCCGAAGCGCCTGCGCCGCAACGCTCGCACCCACTTGTCCACACCAAGTTCCCATCGCTCTCCACGTGCCGTGTGGAAAACAATCCTGGATGTGGACAAAAAACAGCCACCCCTGAAAACGCTTGTACGGCAATGCTCGCACCCACTTGTCCACACCAAGTTCCCATCGCTTTCCACGCGTGGTGTGGAAAACCCTGGCGGCGCGCCCTGGTAGTCGCCCACCTTGGTGGGCGCGCGGCAGGTCCATGCCCACCAAGGTGGGCATCTACCAGAGCCCGGTTCCCCTCGCATCCTGTGCTCTGGTAGTCGCCCACCTTGGTGGGCGCGCGGCAGGCCCATGCCCACCAAGGTGGGCATCTACCAAAGCCCGGTTCCCCTCGCATCCTGTGCTCTGGTAGTCGCCCACCTTGGTGGGCGCGCGGCAGGTCCATGCCCACCAAGGTGGGCATCTACCAAAGCCCGGTT